>NZ_JBHWGD010000131.1:0-10350 GCF_042733235.1 Kitasatospora sp. NPDC059722 | reverse complement strand
CTCCTATTTTGAAGAGATTAAAAATACAAGTGATGGAGCAAAAAAGACGTTTGCAAAATTAATGCAAAATGCACTGTACGGAAAATTCGGTATGCAAAGGGTTCGGCAAACGATTTTACCTGTCACAGAAATTGAGACATGCGAAGAAAAAGGCTATCCTTATGTTGAATTATTTAACCCTGTATATGGACAAGAATTTATTGAAGCAGCCGTCCCCAGCAAAGCGCCGTATATTCAGCCGCATATAGCCGCCTACGTTACGTCATACGCGCGTATTTTATTATATAGAGGTTTAATTAAACAATTAGAAAAAGGCGATGTGGCATATTGTGATACCGATTCAATAGCATGTGAAGCTATTTTTGATGATGACATGGTTGACGATAGAGAGTACGGTAAATGGAAACTGGAAGGTATTCTTGAAGAAGGTTTATTCATTCAACCAAAAACGTATTATGAAAAATATGCTGATGAAATAAAACCAGAAGAAATAGAAAAAGAAATATCCTCTTTTTCTCGGAATGTATTTAATTATCCCGAAAAAAGCAAAGTAAAACAATATCGTTTGGTCAAAGGTTCGGAGACAATGAAATTTAAAGGCATTCCCGGCGCGTATATCAAGAAATTAAATAGAGGGGTATATTATGATATCCTAGAGAAATTAAAAAGCTTACAGGCGCGTCAGGAGCGCGGAGAAATGATAACGAAAAAAGAAGCCTATTATTCTATTTATAAAGGCGAATTAAAAAGACGAAAATTTGCTACTATGCTTAAAATGGGTTCTGACGATTTTGATTTAAAGCAGGAAGTAAACAAGGGAATTTTACTAACGAATAGACAGAAAAGAAATATGGACTATATTAAAAATACAAGTCGTCCGCATGTGTCGTGTGACTTTTAAAAGAGTCGGGAAATTCATTTTCCCGGCTTTTTATTTTGCCTAAAAATAATTAAATATGAAATTAATTCATTTATTTTTATTTTTTGTCTTGAAATCGAACACATGTTCCTATATTATTTAATTTATCGAACAGAAATAGGACAAAAGGAGGATTTATTTTCTATGCCAAAAGAACTAGAAGAAAAAGAAGAAAAATCGTCTGCTGAAGAAACACCGAAAAAAGAGGAACAGGAGGACGCGCCAAAATGGGCAAAGAATCTGCTACAGGACATCCAAAACCTGATGGGAACAAAGGAACAGCCGCAGGGACAAGCACAGGAAATTCCAGTACCGGAACCGCCAAAAGTGGAGGAACCGGAGGAAGAGGAACAGCCAGCACCAAGCAAAGCGAAAACGCTCCTCGGGTGGTTATGGTAGATGTGCCGGGAAGTGACCAGGAGGAACAGCCGAAAAAGAAACGCGGTCGCCCTCCTGGTACTGGCACGAAAAAGAAAAGCGCAGCCAAGAAAAAGACGGCGGGCAATGTTGATTCATCCCAGCTGAAAATGCTGTTACTGACGACAAGCGCGATCGTGGCAGCACGACCTGGGATGGAAGACTTTGCATTAACCGCCGATGAAGCCGAACAGATATGTACGCCACTCGCAAACATCATGGCGAAGTCTGAAGGCGTGGCGGGTGTCGCCAGTGAGTATGCAGACCATATAGCGTTACTCATTGCGTGCTTTACGATCTTTATACCTAAATTCATTATGTGGAAATCCAAACAACCTAAAAAGAAAGAGGTACAGAAAAATGTCTTGCCAAAACGAGAACTACCAAAACAACCAACAGAACAACGAGGAAATGAAAGCGCGCCTGAAAGAACTAATCAAAAGCCTGCTGAACGATCTGGGGAACCCACTAGTAAGCAATTTGGCGGCTCCTTACATCAACTCATCCCTTTCGGAGGATATTGATGTCTTAAAATTCCTCAACCATTTAGAGGGGATGATCGACTATGTCCGGTATGGTGACGCTGAAGCAAGGTGACTTCTATTACAACATCCCCATGCATGAATACAGCCGTTATTGGTTTGAACACTTGGACATTATCGAACAGGGCGAGGAATTTTTAGTTGTGGAGAAAATCCCTTACGACAAAATCCCGAAACCGTCCATCATGGCTGCTATGAAAAGAGGTAAAGGCGTGAAGCGTGTTGTGAAAGCTTACAGCACGAAAGGAAGTGGAAAACATGCGAATGACAATTGGCGATGACGAACACGTTTTTATCTGTGGTCAAACCGGTACAGGTAAATCGGTTGTCGCTGAGGTATATCTCGCTGGGAAAGACCATGTGGTAAAGCTTGATACGAAAGGCGAAGTACACGAGCGCCGCAAGAAACGGCAGGAATTGTGGCATGGCTTGCAGGAAGGTAAGGACTTTACTGTGGTTCACCGATTGGAAGACGTGTCCGAGGTCGAGACGCCGAAAATTATCTATTGCCCGGTCGCTGAAGAATTAGAGCCGGAATATTACAACGCGCTCATGAGCTGGGTGTACAAGCGTGAAAATACGATTCTATGGATAGACGAATTAATGGAAGTCGCGCCAAGCGCCCATAACTACCCGAAAGAATTGAAAGCCTTATACACGCGCGGGCGTTCGAAAGAAGCAGTCGTTTGGGCTTGTACCCAGCGCCCAACAGACATTCCGGTCATTGCTATGGCCAACAGTTCACACTATTTCATTTTCACCATGCAAAACCCGGATGACCGTAAAAAGATTGTGAAAGCAACAGGGATGCCGCAATTTATGGAGCAACCCGGCGGGCACAATTTTTGGTATTGGAAAGTGGGTATGCAAAACCCGGTACTAGCAAAATTGAAGCTTTAAAGGAGGTGATGACTTGGAGACACGAAAATTTGCAGGTGTCGGGCTGAAGAACATGATTGTCATTGCGCTATTCACAATGATGGTCATTGTCGTAACAAAGGTTATTGTCACGAAGCATCCGGTTAACGGTGTGACGCAATTAGTAAACGCAGTATAAGGAGGAAAAAAGCATGAAGGTTAAATGGTTAGTTCATACGTTCATTACTGTATTTATCACGATGGTTTTCATGTGGATTATTAAGAAAGCTTCAGCAAAATATCATATCCCGGTTGTATCTACAATCGCGGCAGAAGTCTAAGGAGGAATTTTAATTTATGGCAACTCAACAGCAACTATCAGCACAGGCAAAGGCTCAACTATTCTCGCAGGCTACCCGCCAAACATGGCAGATGATGGGTACACAGACAGTGACAGAGGACGCACAAACGGTATCATTCAACCTACCGAAAGTACGCCTGCTATCACAAATTTTAGTTGAATTTGACGCGACTGTCTCTCTCAAATCGCAGAACGCGGCAATTCCAACTAAACCATTTTCACCATACCAGATTATCAGAAATATTGCACTGGAATTAAACAGTGGATTCCGTCCTTTTGTTGTGTCAGGCGAAGCCCTTCACCTATACAGCTTAAACCGATTGAATCCAGACGTTCTATTACCTGCATCAAGTCCGCGGGCGTTATCTTACATTGAAACAGCCGCGAGCACGTCAGGTAAAGACGCGCGTATTAAATTCCAAGTCGCGCTGCCATTAACTTTAAACCAACGTGACCCGGTCGGTCTTATCTTGCTACAAAACGAGGAGACAACCGTTTCCCTTCAGATTGATACAGCACGCGCGCAAGACGCGTATCAGTTGGCTACTGGAGACACCGTTACACTGAAGCAATTGAAAATCACGCCGACAATTGAAACGTTCTCCGTCCCTTCTGTACCACAAGCTATGCCGGATATTTCTGTCCTGAAGCTTGTAAACGAAAAAGGCGAACAGTTCACCGGGAACGGTCAAAATATCGTGAAGCTTCAGACAGGGACGATCTACCGTAAACTCATGTTTTACTTTACGGATGAGTCAGGCAACCCGCTGAAGGACAGCGACTTTGCGGGCAACTTGGAATTGGTATTTAACCAAGCCGACATCCCTTACAGCATTAAGCCGTCAGCACTTGCAGCCCGAAATCATTCGGACTTGGGTTATGTCTTACCGGATGGGGTTTATGTGTTTGACTTCTCTAACCAAGGCTTGCCAAACCTCGGCGGCTCTCGTGACTATATTGACACCGAACGTCTTACAGAGTTTTGGATTCGCTTCAATACTCAAAAAGGCGGGCGCGTGAAAATCGTTGCTGAAAAGCTTTCACGCTTGCATTAATACACGCGGGAGGGCTTTTCCCTCCTTTTCTTATTTGACTACTACGAAGGAGGATTTATATGAACGCACCATCACAAATGGGTCTAGGTGAAATGTTCTACCATGCCGCAGACTTATATCCAAACATGGGGTTTATGAGTACCCGAACGTCTACAGTTCCCGAAGCTGAAGATCAAATGTCTCTTGTCGATGATGAGGACACAGCAAAAGAGCATGACGTAAAGCAAGACCCTATTACATCAAAACAAATCTTGCTGGGGTTCGGCATTGTGTTCCTTGTCGTATTCCTATTCTCGGCAAGGGTGTAGGGGGTGTGACTTGTGGAGCAAATCTATTCAATCCTATTAAATAACGGAGCCATGGGCGTAATGCTCGCGTGGTTCATGTTCAAACAATCAAAGGATAACGAACAGACACGGGAAATTCTAACCGATCTGAAAATGGTTATTTCAAAAATCGGGGGTGCGTCAAGCAATGACTAAAATTCTTGTTCTCACCGTTATTATCATCGTGTTTTGGTTCTTCTTTATCCGCCGCAAAAAGAAGGGATAACACATGGAAAAAGGTCTTTTGTTTTTCACGCTGGCGCTCACAGCCATATGGATTATTCTTGATGACTTTTATGGCGGCAAACACCTGTCAAAGATGGCACAGAAAATGACGCCTGACATTTCTACACCGATGGACGTTGTAAAAGATGGTTGGGAATCTACAAAAGAAACCGTCGACGAAGCCGGAAAGACAGCGAAAAAGGCAGTTGAAAAAGCGACAGGATACGACACGTATAAAAAGTATCAAAAGATGAAGCCGGAGCAGAAAAAGAAAGTCAAAAAAGCCGCTAAAGACAGTTTCATAGATGGGTTTTGGAACGGTCTTAAACGCGGTTTTGGCTTGAAGTAAAGGGGTGATTCTATGCAAGAGTTTACAAAGTCTATGCGGTTTATTATCACCTTTCTCTTTTTCGTTATCCTGCTGGGTATGTTCACAAATGAAAAAATAACGTACACGTTCTTGGTACTTGTTCTCGCAAGTATGGCAGTCCTGAACGTTGACAAGGTAAAACAAATCATGGGAGGTCTTGTGGATGGTTAACAAGTTTTTTGACGTGATTGCGGGTATCGGGATTCTCATTGGTATTTATCTGTTCCTGAAAAATGCCAAGTCTACGACTTCCATTATCAGCACAATCGCGAGCAATTCAATTTCAGGCATCAAAGTATTACAAGGGAGGTAAGGCGGCATGATGGAAGGCTATCACCTTCAAAACCGGGTTCATGCGCTTCAGGAGCTTTCACGTCCAGTGGAGCTACCTGACGCGCAGCTAGGTATTGGAGACGCTGAAGAATTACGCCCAACACATGCCAACTTCATTTACCCGATGGTTCCGAAAGAAGCATTGATCGACAAAGTAACAAACATGAGTATTGAGAAAGCGACAGTCGATCTAAACGGAAATCAGGTAGATGAAGAAAACTTCCCTAAGAATCATTATTTCGGTGATCCGATAGGAGGCTTATATTGGTATGGCGGAATTTGAACAAGTCGGTCATGAATCCGGGGGTCATTCCCCGGGTAAAAAGAAATTCCAATTAAACAAAAAGAATATTGTCATTATCGGGTCGGTTGCAATTGGGGTCTTTCTATTAGTCTCCCTTGTGACGCGTGGGCGTCCTGCTGAGGAAGAACAGTACGTGACTTCTGAAGCATTAGAGGGTGATTACTTGGATGGCAATCCTATGAATTCAAGCTTGGTTCAGGCACAGCTACAAAACAATCAATCTCTCATTGAAGGTAGCGTTGATACAGCCTTAAACAACTTTGCAAATGAATTGGGGCAGAACCAAGAATCATTTAAGTCAGATGTAATCGACACCATTACCGATATTGGCAAGGAAAACAAAACGTATGTTGACCAAGTAAAGGACAGCATTTCAAAACAGCTTGCCGATCAAGCGAAGAAATACAGCAACTTGGAAACAGAAAATGACCAGCTTCATAAAGAACTGGAAAAGCTGAAGAACGCGAAACCGTCAACACCTGCCAAAACGACAACACCTGCTAAAAAACCGTCAACCCCGGCTAAAAAGCCATCGCCAGCGAAAAAACCGTCTACACCAAAATACAAAACGGTGACGGTGAAAAAAGGTGACACGTTGTCAGAATTGACGCAGAAATATGGTAAGGGTGGTACAAAAGCCGCGTATATGGAAACAGCCAAGTTTAACAAACTCAAAGACCCGAACAAAATTAAACCGGGTCAGAAAATCAAAATCCTGACAAAGTAGGTGGAAGTATGGGCGTAAATATAAAGCCGTTTATCAAAGACGCGCAAGCCATACAGAAAGAAACTGGCATCCCTGCATCCATCATACTGGGTCAAATCATGTTAGAATCAGGCGGTTCAAACCCGGGCGGATTGTCCGGGCTTGCCTACTACTCTAAGAACCTATTTGGAATAAAGGGAAGAGGTACAGCAGGAAGTGCCACGATGGGTACGACCGAAGTATATAACGGTAAGACCTATCACGTGAAGGATGGCTTTGCAAAGTACAACAGCTATCAAGATTCCATACGCGCCCACGCGGAACTATTATCCAAGCCGCGTTATGCGTCAAAGCTGAAGAACGCAAAAAGCGTTGAGGACTATGCGAAGGGAATCAAAGCTGGAGGGTATGCAACAGACCCTAACTATGTAAATAAGCTTCTCGGCATTATCAGCAGTAACAACCTTCACCAGTACGATGATAAGGACATTACATTCAAAGGAACGTCAGGAGCCGGGGCGACAGGTGGGGATTCTTCATCTTCAGGCACTGACGACAAATCATATTTATCAAATATCATGTTCGGCGTGTTCAGATGGTCTCTTATTCTCGGGCTTGCTATCATTGCAATCGTGTTCTTTATGAAAGCCTTCCCAGCAGTCGGAGACGTTGCGAAAGGTACAGCATCCACCGCAATGGATTTTGTTCCGGGTGGTCGTGCTGTCAAATCTGTTTCTAAGGGAGCCAAAGCCATTAAGAAAGGACGCAGCGCGTCAAACCACATCAAGAAAGCCGCTACAATAGCAAAAGGAGTGAACAAGAATGCCGGAACTAGTCAAACAGCCGGGGGATGACCATAAAAAGAGTACATGGCGTGAACAGACCGTCACCATGCTACCGGGCGACATTACAACGGTTTATTTTGACGACACAAAGCCGAACCATTCAGCCATAACAAATAACACAAGTCAGATCGTGTACGTACACGAGCGCCCGAGCGTGTCGCCTAACAATTATCTTTTAGCCGTAGCGCCGGGGTCAACAAAGCTTTTGGCGCGACCGCTCGGCTATCACACAATCTACCTTGACGCCGCGATCGTGCAGCCCGAAAAAGTCCGGGTCGAATCTTGGATTGAGAAATTTACAGCGTCATCTATACCACAGTCCATTGACACCGTTCAGCTTGGGCAGATGACAGGAACCGTAGATATATCAGCGTTACCGCCGCTTGCGGCAGGCGACAAGCATATTGGGAGTGTTGAGATAGATAAGCCTGTCACACTCGGCGGGTCTTCTATCCCGGCGACACAACCTGTACCAACTCGGGAAGCCGGAATGAATGACTTTAGGGTTGGTGGGGTGAGTGTAGGCGTCACGCCTGTAATGGCAAAGTCAGGTTCTAGCAAACTGACAAACCGCCGAGAGTTGACGATCTACCCGCCTAACTCGGGTGTCATTTATTGGGGTAAGCAGGGTGTCGAGACGACTACAGGTGCGCCGCTCACGTCTAACGACAGCCCGCTAACATTTAAGGTTCATAGCCAAAGCCCTGACGTGTACCTAGTCGCTGATACTGAGACAGTCGTCACAATCGTGGAGGTGTCCTAATTGATTGAACTCGGGTCAAGGCGGACGCCGCCCTATGATGATACAGGCGTCAAAACAAGTATTTCAGATTTAAAAGACAAGATGGCAAAGCTTCAGGACACCGTTGACCATATGGACGTGTCAGATGAGATAAAGAACGATATTCTGACGCTTCAGCAAAAAGTCCAAGCGTTAGAGGATACCGCGGACGGTGGGTCAACTGGTGCAACTGACCAACAAATTCAAAGTATGAAGGCTGACGTTGATTCATTCGGCCGAGTCTTGGACGCTCATGTAAAGGACACGACCAAACACGTATCGTCTGAAGACCGTACCAAGTGGGACGGTATGAGTGACAGGGTGACGACATCAGAAACAAACCTGAAGAACCATATCGCAAATGCTAAACCTCACGTCTCGGATTCTGAACGTTTGAAATGGAATCAAGCTGCTACGGATGCGACACAGCTGCAAAAGGATTTACAGACAACGAATCTATCGCTTCAGGATGTTATCGGGGTTCAAAACTTCTCACAGAAATATGCATTAACGGATGCTGAAGGAATGCGGAAACGGTTGGCTTCAGCTGACAGCATATTCACCGCACCACCCGGTTTTTATTATGGGACAGGATGGAATCAACTACCGTTACCGGGTGACGCTTCTTGGTACTATCTCGACATTCTACCAGCGCCAAACGGTCTGCGGAAATTGGTTCTGACACGTTCCTATGATAATACGTCATGGATTGGTGTTATACACACTGACAATGTATTCAGGGGTTGGCGACAGCTGTTTACACAAAATGATTTTATGGCGCTCACATGGTATAACCTTCCGTTATTGAATGGAGCAAAGGCGTCAGGAAGAACACCGCAGTATACCCGCTGGGGAAACATCCTCATGCTAAAAGGTGACGTGGCGTGTGACCTCGGCGTTGACTTTGCACAATTGCCCGCGTCATATTCACCGTCAGACAAAAAGGCGGTCATGGCAACAGCATACGGAACGACAGGCTTCACAAAATTTTATATCAACACTGACGGTAAACTGGCGTTTGTCGGCTTTTCAGGAAACAATCAGTCCGCCGTGTCCAGTTGGTCATTAGACGCGGCAGTGCCTTACTAGGAGGGTTGGAGCAATGGAAATGATACAAGTATTCGTATATGATTCGGATTTCATCTTCGACTATCCTGAAATTGTTCCGGCTGATTCCGTACCGGATAATGCGACAACCGTACAGCCGCCGGGATATTGGCGGGCGCAATTTCAGAAGGATAGAAAACTATGGATTGAATCCGCTTCAGACGAACAAATAAATGAAATGAGACAACAAATGAGGGAGAGTGTAAAAGAATGAGTTTCATGGAGAATGTTGCAAGTGAAGCACAAAAATTATACGGTGTAAGTCGAGTTTTACCTTCAGTTATCACAGCACAAGCCATACATGAGTCAAATTGGGGCAAATCCGGGCTTGCTACGCGTGCAAATAACCTGTTTGGTATAAAAGGTATCGGGAACGCTGGAACCGTTCATATGGGCACGTGGGAGGTTTTAAACGGGGTCGATAAAACAATCAAAGCAGGGTTCCGGGCGTATAAGTCTGTTCGCGATTCTATCATAGACCTTGTGAACCTCTATAACCGTCTTGACCGTTATAAGGCTGTTGTCGGGGAAACGAACTATGTACAAGCTTGTGCCGCCATCCAAAAGGGTGGATATGCGACAGACCCGAACTATGCGAAGAAGCTTATCGCCACAATCGAAGCCCACGGGCTGACGAAATACGATAAGGTCGGGAACAAAGCCGCAGTGAAGGCGAAACCTGCCAAGTCGTCCGGCTCGACATATACCGTTAAGGCGGGTGACACATTGACAGCAATTGCAAAGAAATATAATACGTCAGTGAAGGAGTTGGCGAAAGTGAACGGTATTAAAGATGTTAATATGATTCGTGTTGGTCAAGTCCTGAAGGTATCAGGAGCCGCACCATCCGGCGGTACATTCTACACCGTAAAGGCGGGCGACAACCTGACGAAAATTGGTAAGAAATTCGGTGTGTCCGTTAAGACATTGACCACAGTTAATCGTATCCCGGATGCGAATAAGATTTATGTCGGTCAACGGTTAAGGGTGAAATAATTTACAATATATACTAACATTTGTTAAAATTAAGTAGAATAGGAGCCGCGGAAGACTTCTATTCTATCTGTAACAATAGAGTCACGCCCGAGACACAACCCGCTGGAAAAATATCCGGCGGGATTTTTTATTATTGACAGTTCCCGGGTGACATGTTAATTAGCACAGAAATGTGGGATTGTCAAGGAAAATCAGTGAATTTAGC
>NZ_JBHWGD010000130.1:12451-14725 GCF_042733235.1 Kitasatospora sp. NPDC059722 | reverse complement strand
CCCGGCCCCGCGCCCCCGCGCCCCCCCGCCCCGCCCACCCCGCCACAGCAACCCCCCCCCCCCCCGGCGCGGACCGACGGCCCGCTGGGGCGGGACGGAGTGCTCGACCTCTCCTCCTACGAGTGGGTCTCCCCCGGCCAGGCGCACCGGTGGAACGGCACGCCGCCCGGCCGGCGCCCGCAGAGCCTCGTCGTCCTGGAACACCTGCCGCTCGCGCCGCACCACCCCCGGCTGGACACCGGCCTGGCGGCCCACGGCATCCACGTCGACACCCCCACCCCCGCCGGCACCTTCACGTCGTACCCGATCACGCTCACCGCGCACTACGACGCGACGGGCGGGCTCGTCCTCACCACCGTCCACGACCGCGCCCTGCTCGCCGACCGGGACGCGACCGAACTCCTCAGCCAGAGCGCACACCTGTTGCGCAGCTTCCCCGACCTCCCGAGCGGCCTCGCCACCACCGAGCTCCTCCGCACCACCCTCGCCGGCCACCCGGTCCCGCACCCGGGCGGTCCCTCCGACCCCGCTCCGAGCGCGCCGACCGGGCCGACCGGGCCGCCGGAAACCGTCCACCTCGATGTCCTGCGCCGGGCCACCCGCCCCGGCGCCGGCTGGGTGCTCCTGCTGCCCCCGCCCGGCACACCGGACGCCCGCTTCCCCGCCACCGCCCGCACCTGGCCCGGCCCGCAGGCCCTCGCCGTGCTGCGCCCGGTGCACGACGACGCACCACCCGCCGCCTACCGCCCGCTGCTGGCCCCGCTGCTGGAGTCCCGCGCGCCGGTCGCCCTGGTCGCCACCGCCGGAAACGGCCTCATCGCGTGCGAGATCGCCCGCCTCGGCCCGGCCGCGACCGCTCCCCTGGTGGTCCTGGCCACCACCGACACCGACCTCGCGGCCCTCGCCGCCGTCCTCGCCCGCACGTAGCCGACCCGAACGGCGTCCGGCCGGCCCGGCCCACGCCGAAGTGGCCCGGGCCGGCCCCGCGTCACGACCCGGGGGTCGTCGCGTGGCTGCCGTAGGGGCGGGTGATGATCTCCATGCCGTGGCCGGCGGGATCCAGGAAGTACAGCCCCCGCCCGCCGTGGTGGTGGTTGATCTCGCCCGGCTGCTTCATGCGCGGGTCGGCGTAGTACGTGATCCCGGACCGCCCGATCCGCTCGAACGCCGCGTCGAACTCGTCGTCGGAGACGAGGAAGGCGTAGTGCTGCATGGTGATCGACTCTTCGGGGACGCTCGCGAAGTCCAGCGTGACGCCGTTGCTCGTGGCGACGGGGATGAACGGGCCCCACTCGGGACCGACTTCGAGGCCCAGGATCCCCGCCAGGAACTCGGCGGACTCCCGGTTGTCCCGGGCGTGGACGATGGTGTGGTTCAACTCGACCGACATATGCGGAATGCCTCCGTAAGGCACCTCGCGGACACCTCCATGCCTCACCCGGCCGGTGACCGACACGCGATGCCGCGTCCACGACCCTATGCCACCCGGCGCTGATCGTCGAGCGCCCCGCGCGGCCCCGGCGGGCACGCGAACGGCTCCGGCGGGCCGGGGGCCACGCCGGGGCCGAGGAGCGGTGCCGGTGTCAGCAGCCGAAGTTGATCAGCCGGAAGGTCGCGTAGTGGTCGCTGGTGTAGTAGTCCTCCTGGGCCCGCTTGCCGGTGACGATCCGCCGGGCGCCGCGCGTCGGCGCGCCCGGGGTCACCACGGTGTACTCGTGGTAGTAGCCGTACGACTGGCGCGGCAGCACGCCGCCGTTGTTCTGGAACACGATCCCGTCCTGCCGGTACGGGAACGGCCCGTTGGAGGCGATGAGGTTGAGCGTCGTTCTGGCCTGCGGGGGCAGGGCGGAGACGCACACGGTGCCGCTCACGGCGGCGTTCGCCCCGGTGGCGGCGACGACGGGGGCGAAGGCGATCAGGGCGACGGTGGCGGCGGAGGCAGCAGTCTTCCACGCGCGTAGAGTGCTGGTCATGTCAACGAGTGTGGCGAGCCCCCGGCCGCCACGGAAGCCCCGTGACAAGTCTTCACTTCCGAGTAACTCAAGCTACCCACGGGCGACTTGAGCACGTCAGCGACGGGCCGGCCGGAAATCCGATCGTCGCCGCTCCAGCGGGTCGTCGACCTCCCGGTGCCTCTGGCGGCGCCGCAGGCTCTCGGCGGTCGCTGGCCGCCGGCGCAGTGCAGCCCCAAGGGGGGCCCCCACCGGGGGGCCGGGGGTGGCGGCCGGGGCAACAGCCCGCGCGGGTGGGCCCCGGACCCACAACGAGACGGAA
>NZ_JBHWGD010000130.1:0-12441 GCF_042733235.1 Kitasatospora sp. NPDC059722 | reverse complement strand
GCGGGGGGCCGGCGGTGGCCTCCGGATCACTCAGCCGTCGCGGGACGCCCCGGCACCATCTCCGTCAGGAAGTAGAGGAGCGCCACCAGCGGGAAGGCGATGCCGCACCATGCGATGCCCACCCAACCGTACGTCGCGTACACCACGCTGGCCGCGGCCGACCCGACCGCACCTCCACAGAAGAAGATCGCCATGTAGAGGCCGTTCAGCCGACTGCGGATCTCCGCCCCCAGCGCGAAGATCGAACGCTGCCCCAGCACCAGGTTGCACGAGATCCCGACGTCGAGCAGGAGCGCCGCGACGAACAGGACCGCGACAACGTGTCCGCCACTCGCGAACACCAGGAGGAAACAGGCCACGACGGTCAGGATCGCAAAGGCCGTCGCAGGCTTCGTCAGACCACGGTCGGCCACCCGGCCCGCGATCGGCGCGACGAAGGCTCCTGCCACCGCCGCCAGGGAGAACAGGGCGATGTCGACCTGGCTCAGTCCGCACTCCGGGCTCGCCAGGATCAGCGGCACGGCGGTCCAGAACAGACTGAACGCCCCGAACAGCAAGGCGTGGTAGAACGCCCGTCGCCGCAGGATCGGCGTGCGGACGAGCAGCTGACCCATCGACCGCAGCAACACCAGGTAGTGGACGGACGTGCTCGGCTTCCGTTCCGGAAGGACCGAGCGCAAGGTCACGGCGAGCACCAGCATCAGTCCGGCGGAGATGGCGAACACCGCACGCCAGCCGAGCAGGTCGGTCGTCATGCTGGAAATGGGCCGTGCGAGCAGGATTCCCATCAGCAGGCCGCTCATGACGTTGCCGACGACCTGCCCACGGGTTTCGTCCGGGGCGAGGTGCGCCGCGAAGGGCACCAGCATCTGCACCACGACCGAACTCAGGCCGATGACCAGCGAAGTGGCAAGGAACACAGCGGCGTTCGATGCGACGGCCCCACCCAGGAGCGCTGCCATGCAGGCCACCAGGGTGACCGTGATGAGACGGCGGTTCTCGAAGATGTCGCCCAACGGAACCAGCACGATGAGGCCGACGCCGTAGCCGATCTGGGTGAGGGTCACGACAAGGCTGTAGGCACTCGCGCTCAGACCCACGTCGGGGCCGATCAGACCCACCACGGGCTGCGCGTAATAGATGTTGGCCGCGACCGCGCCGCAGGCCAGGGCGATCAGGAAGGTCAGCCCGCGCGAGATGCTCGGGTTCGACGTTCGGCTGGTTGCGCTCTCAGTTTTCATCGTTCTCTCGATACATAGGGACTCGACGTTTACACGGCACGTGCCTGGATGACCGAAAACTCCGGACGGGCGGACAGTACCTGCGGAGCGGAGAAGCCCGCCGCTTTCAGAAGTCTCTCGAAGTCGTCCAGTGTGCGCTCACGCCCTCCATGCAATACCAGCATTTGCAGATCCAGCACAAGGTCGAGCGGATCGCACTCCTGAGGCGCCTCCTGCAGCACGCGGTCCACAACAACGAGCCGGGCGCCGGCGTCCATCGCCTTGCGGCAGTTGCGAAGAATGGACTCCGCCTTCTCGTCCGGCCAGTCGTGAAGAATCCACGACAGGACGTAGACGTCTCCTCCCGGCGGCACCTCGTCGAAGAAACTACCCTCCTGCGTGCTGAGTCGATCGTTTCCGGAGGCCCCGGGCCCGGCCGAAATCACGCTGGCCTGGTCGTACACCACGGCGTGCGCGTCCGGGCTCCGCTCGAGAATCGCCCGCGCCAGGCTGCCGGTTCCCCCACCGACGTCGATCACCCTTTCACCCGGAGCCACGGTGAGCACATCGGCGATCGCCGCGTAGCGCCCCGGATAACCGCTTGCCATGTAACGCTGATAGAGCGCTTCCTCTTCAGGACTTCCGTTCATGTACGAGAAGAAGTCCTGATCATTGACATGCGAGAACGCTTCCTCGCCGGTGACGACGCAATGACCCAGCGCCCCCCAGGACCGCCAGATGCCCGGCATCGCCCAGAATCGTGCAGCCCAGTGGAGCGAGGGGCCGGCCGTCGTGGTCCTCAGCAGGCGCGAGGCCTCGTTGTGGCGGATTCCGCCGTCCGCCTCGACCTCGAATATGCCATGGGACGACAGTGCTCGGGCAAGCCGAGTCAGGACGTCCGCATCGACCTTCAGTCGCTCGGACAGAGAAGTCAGCGACGTTCCGTCGCCGGCCACCGCATCGGGCAGTCCGACTTCGCAGGCCGCGGCGATCATCTGCGTGACCGCCATGCCGCGAATCAGTTCCTGCATCCTCCGGATGCTGTCGGCCGCCGGTGCCTCGACCTCGGCATCTTCGCGCACGAAAGGCTCCTCCGGGAAGGACGTCTGGACAGTCATACGCACCTCTTCTACTCGTTCATCGCCATGCCTGGACAAGCCGCTGAGGCCCACTCGTCGCCAGGGCGAATCAGCCCATCCCGATCGTCTGCTCTTCCGAACCCAGCCCGAGAATCTCGCGCAGGGCAGCGTGCAGCGAGTCCTCGGCCGCAGTGGAATCCGCCTTGCGCCAGGCGACGAATGCATCCGGCCGCACCAGCAGACAGCCGTCCTCCGGCACCTCCGAGACATCCGCCCAATCGCCGTAGAGATCCTGCACGGCATGGCCGGGGCCGATCACATGCGCAGCAATCTCGATGTTCAACTTGTCCGAAAGGCGCTTGGCGACATCGAACCAAATCTGCCCGTTCAGCCCCGTCAGCAAGGTGAATTTCCCCTTGCCCACCACGTCCAGGCTCGAAACCTGCGTACCCTGCCGGTTGAGCCACGCATGCGGCAGACGCGCGCCGGGCCGACTGGACGCCTGGTAGTAGAGTTCGGGATCGCGCAGCCATGCGGGCTCCGCCGTGCCGTCCGGGCGGACCGCGTCGGATTCATAGCGCTGATTGAGTTCGACGCCTTGCGTGGCGAACTCATAGGATTTGAGCTCGATGGCCTCACGGAGCATTTTGCGTTGTGCGGCGCCCGCCGCGGAGGCCTCCTTCAGGACGGACATGTTGGCGCGCATCCGGTCCGCGTCCAGGTTCGCGTCCAGTCCGAGTGCGGAGAAGATTCCGCCGAACTCCTCGATGCTCTTGTTCGCACGTTCGACGATCTGCTTGCCGATCGGCGCGCGTTCCTGGTCGTACGTACGCAGCAGCCGGTCCGAAGCCTGCCCCTTCAGAACCATGGCCATCTTCCACGTCAGATTGTAGGCGTCCTGAATCGACGTGTTCGAGCCCAGGCCGTTGGACGGCGGATGACGGTGCACCGCATCGCCCATACAGAACACCCGCCCCTGGGAGTACTTCGTGGCATACATCTGATTCACGGTCCACGTCGAGACCGAGCGTATGGTGATGTCCACCGAGTCGTCGCCGATCAGTTGACGGGCGATGCCGACCGCGTCGATTTCGGAGACATCGGGCTCGCCCGCGCTCATGTCGTAGCCCCACACGATCTGCCACTCGTTCCACGGCCTGACCATGCGAAGCAGGCCCATGCCGATGCCCCCGACATTGGCCCCCGGCTGCATGATCCACCAGAGATAGCCGGGACGGTGTGCCACGAGGTGGGAGAGGTCCGCCTGCAAAATGATGCTGATGCTGCCGGCGAGCCCCATGCCGCCTTCCATGGGGAGGCCGATCTGCTCCGCCACGAGACTGTTGCCGCCGTCCGCCCCGATCAGGTACTTGGCCCGGATCTGGTAGGGCTCGCCCTTCAATCTGTCCACGACGTGCGCGGTGACACCGTGCTCGTCCTGCTCGAGCCGCAGGAATTGCGTGTCGAATCGCACGTGACTGCCGCGCTCGGCGGCATTGGACAACAGGATGGGTTCGAGCAGGTTCTGCGGCAGGTCGCAGTGTTCGGCGGGGCTGGCCGACGCGTAGTCGCTCTGCCGTTGCGGTCTGTTGGCGCCGTAGGGCAGTCGACCCAGTTCATCGCCTACCAGGCTGGTGCAGAAGACGACATTGCCCATCACCTCTTTGGGCGAGGCCTTGGCAAGAATTTCGTCTGCCACGTCCAGGTCTCGGAAGATCTCCATCGTGCGCTGGTTCTTGTAATGCGCACGCGGACTGTCGGCAAGCCAGCGGTGCTTCGTGATCACGAGGTTGTCGATGCCGAGAGTGCTCAGCATCAGTGCTGCGGATGACCCCGCCGGACCGCTCCCGACGATCAGGACCTCAGTGTCGTACACGTGGAATGTCCCCCGAATTCATGATCAACCGTTTCATGTGACGGTGAGGCTGCTGGACCGCCGGCGCGGTACCAGATCAATGGTCATCGCGTCATGGCCGAAGACCCAGGCCGGGTCTTCGGGCTCCTTGAGCCACGAGTTCTCGGCCGACACGGCTTGGATCCGACCGGTACGCTGCCTGCGATTCTCGGCGTAACGTCGGAACGCTTCCTCGATCTCGTCCTCGGCTTCGAGACAGCGCAGCAGCAGCACGCCGTCCTCGATGGCCATGGCCGCCCCTTGGGCCATGTGCGGCCTCATGGGATGACAGGCGTCGCCCAGGAGCGCGATTCGCCCTCGGCCCCATTCCTGCAACGGCGGACGCTCGAAGAGCGGCCACTTGCTCAAGGATTCGGCCGCGTTCAGCAGACCGAGGACTTCATCGCAAGAGCCGGTGAAGGCCTCCAGCATCTCGTCCTTGTCGCCGTCGACCCAGGACTGCGGATGCGTCCACGCATCGGCCGCCGTGCCGGCGACGAAGTAGTAGTCGTCGCTCTGGGAATCGATCGGGTAGCCGATGACAAAGCTGTCGTCAGCCCACCACTTGGTGATGCACCGCCTGTCGACAGGGATTCGAGTGCCTGCGGGCACTATCGCCCGGTACGCGATCTGGCCGGAAAAACTGGGACGCTCAGCGCCGTACATCACTTCACGGACCTGAGAACCCAGACCATCGGCACCGATGACGCAGGAGGCTTCGGCGGTGCTTCCATCGGCAAAGCGCATCCGCACCGCCTCACCGCAGTCATCGACCCCGACCAGTCGCTTGCCGTACCGCACGCTGCCAGGCCGCAGGGCATTGATCAGTTCTCGGTGGAGAACGCCGCGGCCGACGGTGAGATAGGGAGCTCCGTACCGCTCCTCCGCCCGGTCACCGAGCGGCAGCTCGCACCTGACGGAATTCGACACCAAGTTCCGGCTGGTGAATGATTCGGGCCGGCATCCGGACCTGACGAGTGCGGCACCGATCCCCATGTGGCCCAAGATGCGCATCACATTGGGAGTCAGATGGATCCCGGCGCCGGCGGGCTCGAACTTCTGCGCCTGCTCGAATACCGTCACGGAATGGCCGGCCTGCTGCAGCAACGCGGCGGTCGCGGCTCCGCCCAATCCGCCGCCGACGATGGCGATGGAATCCTTGCTACCGATTCCCATGGGGCTCTCGACCCTTCATGCGATTTCTCCCGGACTCGACGGCGTGGAACTACGCCTGGGCCTCGATCTCATCGTGGATCAGGTTCAGCAGCGTCGCGCGCCGGTCGCTCGGCAGCCACGCGGGCCGGTCTTCGACGACGTCCTTGACGAAATCCCAGAAGTCGGCACTCTGATTAATGCCGTAGTCGCGGGCCATCGAGACAAGGCGAATTCGGGACAGAAAATCCGGCTCCGTGAGCTCTTCCTTGCTGGTCACGACCTTGCCCGCGTTCATGAAATACGGGAGTATCGAGCTCTCGGGCGTGTCCGGCGACCAGACCAGCCACATCTCCTGGTTCACGCCGCTGGTGTTGACGAAACCGTGCACGTAGTTGCGCGGAACGTAGAGCAGCTCCTTCGGGCGCATCGGCAGCATGGTGACCGTTTCCTTGTCGGCACCATCGCCCGGCGTGATGTCCAGGTCGGGGAACTCGTTGGGCCCCATGAAGATGCTGAATCCGCCGTTCGGTGCATAGAACCATTCATCGGTGCGGTGATGGATGTGCGGCGGCGGGCCGACGTGCGGCGGTACGGTCAGCTTGGAGAACAGGTACTTGCCGCCGTTGCTCTCGCCGGTCTGCACGAAGTTGAAGACCTCGCCGGCCGGGCCGAGCACCAACGGCTTTTCCGGGCCGGGCTTGACCTCCGGGAACTCGAACACCTCGTAATCTACGCTCACCATGTTTCCTTTCTTCTCAGGAAGTGCCGGATTTCACATGCCGTCGTAGCATCACGGGCTCGTAGTCGCTGCCCTGGTTGCCGGATTCATCGCCGCCGACGTGACGTCGCGCAACGCGGTCATGCCGTGCCGTGCCAGCGGCGCAGGAGGCAGCGCCTTGTAATGATCGTTGAATATCTCGAGTGAAATCGGGCCGTCGTAGCCGTTGGCCAGCACGGGCGCCAGGAACGCGGCTACGTCGAAATCCCCCTCGCCCGGCAGACAGCGGTGGTGCCGGCTCCAGGACTTCACATCCAGGTCCATCCGGGGAGCGTCCGACACCTGTATCAGCGTGATGCGATCGGCGGGCACGTCGGCCAGGTCCTCGAAAGGGTCGTCCAGGGCAAGAGTGTGAAAGCTGTCCAGCACCAGACCGATGTTGCCGGCACCGGAACGCTCGATCATTCTCCAGGCCTGGCGGAACGTGTTGACGCGTATGCCCCAGGACAGGGCTTCGTAGCCGATCGAAAACCCTCTGGCCGCGGCCCGTTCGCCCAAGCGCGCCAGGTCATCGGCGACGGCACCGTCGTCGAGGTCCGAAACGTCGGTGACGTTACTGCACAGGAGCAGCGTGCTCGTCCTCAGCTGCTCCATGCGGTCGAAGATCCGCTCGATCCGGTCCAGCTTGGGCACCAGCTGGTCCCTGGGGCCGCCTTCGAAGTCCCTGAGCGGCTGATAGTTCAGGATTTTCAGGCCGAGATCGTCCGCCATGGCCCGGGCGGCGGACACCGAGGATCCTTGCAGGTCCCATTCCATTAATTCGAAACCGGAAAAGCCGGCGTCGGCGATTGCCTTGATTTTGTCCGGCAGGGCGCCACCTAAGGTGACGGTGGCAATACCGTAGTCCAACTTCGCTTCCCCCTTGATAGCGGAATGACACGTCACAGAGCAGGTCGATGACTGCTTCTGCCGTCGCGTGGAGCATTGAGGGTCATCCGGGTGCAGCCGTCCTCGGCAGCGAAGCGGAAGGCCAAGGGCGTCCATGGAACGCACGGCGCAGCTGATGGGAAGCTGCCCGAGGCCGTGGCCTTGAATAAGACATTCGTGACGGTCCCGGTGCGGGCTGCGGGTGGGCCCCGGGGGCGGCGACGTCAGATCCCCCCAACGCCGATGCATCGCAAAGTTAATTCACCCAGGTGGCCGGCGCAAGGCATGACTCGGTCAAGATCTGTTGGTGTCTGGATTGTCGGTGATACCCAGGAGTGGGAGTGCTCAGTCGGGGTTGTCGCGGATCGGCCGGGTGGTTTGGGCGATGTTGTCGGCTCCGGCGGTCGGTGGGCCAAGGTGTCGACTGACGCCTCGTCAGTAATGTCGGCGCGGGCATGGACGGCACGTCCGTCGACGCGGTGGCCGGCAGGGGTTCTCGAACAGGTCGCGGCAGTGTCAACTGCGATACAGCCGAGCAGATCTGACCGACTGTCGGCCGACGTGGCGGAGTGGCTGGCCAGAGCCCGTGGGACTTGCACCGCCACACGGCGGGAAGTTAGGCTGCGGCCGAACCTTCTCGCGGCTTGCTGCGGGAACTTGCTTGGGCCGTCACGAACGGACTTGCTCTGCTCCGACGGGAGTTCTGATCCCTCGGAGCCGCTGGGCGCGTTGTCGTCACCCGACACCGCTCTTAGCGCGCCACCTCGTCGTACTTCCCGGACTCATAGTCCGGGAACTGCCGGGTGCTGCGCGCTGCCCTTCGAATCAGCCTTGCGAACGGGCGTCATTCCCCTCAGCACAACTCGGGTCAGCAGGCACGCCCAGCATTCGAGCCAAGTCAACAGGAACGAGCAGATGACCGAACAGATGACAGGTGCTCAAGCTCTGGTCAGGGCTTTGGAGCACGCCGGAGTCGACACCGTGTTCGGATTTCCGGGCGGCCAGATCCTGCCCGCCTACGATGCGCTCTACGATTCGAGCAAGATCCGCCACGTACTGGTGCGGCACGAGCAGGGCGCCGGACACGCGGCGGAGGGGTACGCCCAGGCGACCGGCAAGGTCGGTGTCTGCATGGCCACCTCCGGGCCGGGCGCCACCAACCTGGTCACCCCGATCGCCGACGCGTACATGGACTCCATCCCGATGGTGGCCATCACCGGCCAGGTGTCGAGCAGCATGATCGGCACGGACGCCTTCCAGGAAGCCGACATCTGCGGCATCACCCTTCCGATCACCAAGCACAACTTCCTGGTGACCGACGCCGACGACATCCCGCGCGCCATCGCGGACGCCTTCCACATCGCCTCCACGGGCCGGCCCGGTCCGGTACTGGTCGACATCTCCAAGGACGCGTTGCAGGCCCGCACCGAATTCCACTGGGAACCCACGACGCAGCTGCCGGGCTACCGGCCGGTCACCCGGCCGCACGCCAAGCAGATCCAGGAAGCGGCCAGGCTCATCTCCGAGGCCGAGTGCCCGGTGCTGTACGTCGGCGGCGGCGTGCACAAGGCCGGCGCCTCGGCGGAACTGCTCAGCCTGGCGGAGCTGACCGGCATTCCGGTCGTCACCACGCTGATGGCCAGGGGCACCTTCCCCGACGACCACCCGCTCCACATGGGGATGCCCGGCATGCACGGCAGCGTCCCGGCGGTGGGCGCACTGCAGAAGTCGGACCTGCTCATCGCCCTGGGCGTGCGGTTCGACGACCGGGTCACCGGGCAGCTGGCGTCGTTCGCACCGCGGGCCAAGGTCATCCACGCGGACATCGACCCGGCGGAGATCTCCAAGAACCGGGTGGCGGACGTGCCGATCGTGGGTGACTGCAAGGAGGTCATCGGCGCCCTCGTCCACGCGATCGACCGCCCCGGTGACTACGTCAAGTGGCGCGCGCTGCTCGACGGGCTGAAGGAGACCTACCCGCTGGGGTACGAGGACTTCGCGGACGGCTCGCTGGCTCCGCAGTACGTCCTGGAGAGGCTCGGCTCCCTCGTCGGGCCGGACGCCCTCTACGTGGCCGGCGTCGGCCAGCACCAGATGTGGGCGTCCCAGTTCATCGGCTTCGAGAAGCCCGGCTCCTTCATCACCTCCGGCGGCCTGGGCACGATGGGTTTCGCCGTGCCCGCCGCGATGGGCGCCAAGATGGGCCGGCCGGACACCGTGGTCTGGGCGATCGACGGGGACGGCTGCTTCCAGATGACCAATCAGGAGCTGGCCACCTGCACGGTCGAAGGTGTGCCGATCAAGGTCGCGGTCATCAACAACGGCAACCTCGGCATGATCCGCCAGTGGCAGGGGCTGTTCTACGGCGAGCGGTACTCCAACAGCGATCTGCAGACGGCCCAGCGCGTCCCCGACTTCGTGAAGCTCGGGGAGGCCTACGGCTGCGTCAGTCTGCGGTGCACCCGGCCCGAGGACGTGGACGACACGATCGCCAAGGCGATGGAGATCAACGACGTGCCGGTGGTCATCGATTTCGTGGTCCACGAGGACGCGATGGTCTGGCCCTTCGTCCCCTCCGGGACCAGCAACGACGACATCATGATCGCCCGGGACATGACTCCGAAGTGGGAGAGTGACAACTCATGAGCAAGCACACGTTGTCGGTCCTCGTCGAGGACAAGCCCAGCGCGCTCACCCGGATCACCGCCCTCTTCAGCCGGCGCGGCTTCAACATCGACTCCCTCGCCGTCGTCCCGGCCGAGGAGCGCGGCTTCTCCCGGGTCACCCTCGTGGTCAACGCGGACGACACGGCACTGGAGCAGGTGACCAAGCAGCTCGACAAGCTCATCAACGTGCTGAGCGTCACGGAGGTCGACCGTGCGCAGCTGGAGGCCGTGTACGCATCAGTGACGAACTGAGCCGCGCCGGGGACGTAGCACTCACCCCGTCGAAAACTGCCTTCCGCGCCCTGCCTTCCCACGGGCGCGGAAGGCAGCGGCATGACCGGAGACAGGCGCTGTGGGGAGTGCCTGGGCGCTCCCCGGTACCGAAGTGGCTGCGATCAGGCGTGGGTGGTGTCAAGGGTCCGCGACCGAGACACTCTCTTGTCGAGCGCGTGCGTGAGCCGGCGGGGACTGGGCATCCAGTTCTCCAGTGGTGCCGTCGTCCCGGTCGGGGGACGGCCGAGATCCTGAGCGACGGAGGCCATGATGGGGTTCTACGGCGAGCAGGTCGTCCCGCGGATCATCAACGTCCTCTGCGGGATGAAGGAGGCCGAAGAGCTGCGACGCCGGGTCTGCGAGGGGCTGGAGGGCGAGGTCCTGGAGATCGGGTTCGGCTCCGGGCTCAACGTTCCCTTCTACCCGGCGGCGGTCACCAGGGTGGACGCGGTCGAGCCGTCCGACGTCGGCTGGAAGCTGGCGGGCAAGCGGCTCGCGGCGACGACCGTCCCCGTGCAGCGAGCGGGGCTGGACGGCCAGTCGCTGCCCTTCGCGGACCACACCTACGACGCCGCGCTGTCGACCTGGACGCTCTGCACCATCCCGGACGCCGACACCGCCCTGCGCGAGGTGCGGCGCGTGCTGAAGCCCGGAGGGACCCTGCACTTCGTCGAGCACGGACGGGCCCCCGACGAGAAGGTCGTGCGCTGGCAGCAACGTCTCGAACCCCTGCAGGAGCGGCTCTTCGACGGATGCCATCTGACCCGGCCGATCGTCGACATGCTCACCGGCGCCGGCTTCACCATCACCAGCCTCGACGTCTTCTACGAGAAGGGCGGCCCGAAGTCCATGGGCGCCGACTCCCTCGGGACCGCCGTAGCTGCCTAGCGTCATTCCCCGGAGACAATGGGCTCGAACGGCCGCGCCACCCCGACGACTACGAGGGAAGTGGCAGTCCGGCTGGCGAAGGTGGTCCCGGACTTCCAACTCGGGACGTTCGAAGACCGGCACCACTTCGGCCCGCTCCACCGATTCGAACCCCAACGCCTGGCGGAGTCGCTGCGCGCCGCGTGGGATCGCGCCGAACAAGGCCGCGAGGTTTGAGCCCCGGTGTCGGCATGGTCGTGCTTCTCCGGGGCGAGGGCCTCGGTGGACGGCCTACGTGTGGTTGAGGATGGTGCAGATGGCGCTCTCCGTGCAGGCGGCCGGATCGGTGTCTGCTGCACGCTCGGCCAGCTCGCGCAGCGCCGCACGGGTCTTGCGCAACTCCGCCAGGCGGTGCTCGATGTCGGCGAGGTGCTGCTGGATGAGGCCGGCGACGTGGGTGCAGGGCGCGTCGCCGCCGTCGCGCAGCTCCAGGATCGAGCGGATCTCGGCGAGGGTGAGTCCGGCGGCCTGGGCCTGGCGGATGAAACCGAGCCGGTCCGCGGCCCGGGGCGGGTAGTCCCGGTATCCGCCCTGGGTGCGGGGAGGGTCGGGCAGCAGCCCGGCCTGCTCGTAGAAGCGGATGGTCTTGGCCGTCAGGCCGCTGCCGGCCGCGAGGTCGCCGATGCGCATGCCTCCAGCCTACGTCTTGACCTTCCAGTGCAGTGGAAGGTCTAGCCTCGGCAGCAGGACGTGTGAGCTGGGAGGACGGCGCGATGCGAATCCGGGTACTGACGGTTCCCGACTGCCCGAACGCGCCCGTGGTCGAGCAGCGGCTGACGGCCGCGCTCGGCGAGCGGGAGGCAGCGGTGGAGTTCGTCGAGGTCACCGACGCCGCGCAAGCGGAACGATGGGGGATGACCGGCTCGCCCACCGTGCTGCTGGACGGGGTGGACCCCTTCGCCGTGTCCGGTGCGCCCGCGAGTGTGTCCTGCCGCCTGTACCGCGACGCCGAAGGCCGCATAGCCGGCGCCCCGAGCGTCGCCGACCTGCGGCGGGCCCTGGAGGACGCCGGGCAGCCCGTCGCCCCGGTGACGGAAACGGCTGCGGTGGAGGACGTCGACGTACTGGATGGGCGCGGGAGACTGGCCCCGACGTAGGGCGGCCTGCGCGCCGTCCAGCAGGCAGTGCGCGCGCGTCCTCAGCCCGGCTGCCCGCGAGATCGAGATCCTCGACGTGATCGCCGTCCGCGCACCTGCCGACACCAGGACCCAGCTCCTGGCCGCGACACGGACCTTCGAACAGGCATCCCGCTCCCACGTTCGCGCCGAACACGCCGACAACCGCGCCCTTCGGTACGCGGCCCGGCAGATGCTCTCCAGCAGCTACACCACCAACCGCAGCGCCGCGACCCGGCTGCGCTGCCGGAGGGCGATTCACCAACCTCCGCATCCAGAGTGCCACTGGACAAAGGGGATCACCTGATTCTTCGTCAACATAACCTGCCCATCGGAGTGTCGAAAGCTTTGGGCCAACCGGAGAAAGGGAGGCGGACGTGGCCATTGACGGCAGACCCGGCCACCCGGATCCTCTCCCCTACGGCCCGGCCACCCGCCCCCCCCCCCCCCCCCCAACGCGGGTGGGG
>NZ_JBHWGD010000129.1:0-14928 GCF_042733235.1 Kitasatospora sp. NPDC059722 | reverse complement strand
CCTCGCCCAAATCGCCGCCGGCTTCCGGATCAGCGTCGGCACCGCCCACGCCTACATCCACCAGGTCGTCGACCATCTCGCCGGCTGTGCCCCCGGCCTCACCCGGGCCCTACGCGACGCAGAACCGGAGTACGTGCTGGTCGACGGCACCCTCGCCGAATGCGACCGGGTCGGCGACGGCCGCGCCGACTACTCCGGCAAGCACCGCCGCCACGGCGTAAACCTCCAGGTCATCACCGGCCCGGACGGCAAGCTCGTATGGATCTCCCGTGCCCTGCCCGGCCGTACCCACGACCTGACCGCCGCCCGCACCCACCGCATCGTGAAGACCTGCGTCAGACTCCGCATCCCTGCACTGGCCGACCTGGCCTACACCGGCGCCGGCGGCACGGTCGCCGTACCGATCAGACGCCCACCGCGCAAGGAACTCAGCGTCGGGCAAAGATCGCTGAACCGAGCCCACGCCCAACTCCGCTACCCCGTCGAACGGGGCGTGGCCACAGTCAAGCGCTGGCGAATCTTCCAGCACGCCCGTTGCAGCCCGAACTGGCTGACGTCAGCAGCCAAGGCCGTCCTCACCCTCGAGCTGCAACGCTGAAAAGGCTCATCGACTCCATGAGCAGTCCCATCCTGAGGGTGCCGTGCTGCCGTTCCACAACAGGGAGTGAGCCGAGGCCAGTTACCACCTCACCCTACAGGGTTGCGGAAAGCAAGCAGATACCGCCAGAAAAGGAGTTGCGGAGGCTGAAGCCCTGGCAGGAGAACAGCAGCCTCCTGTCGGATCTCCTCGAGGGGCATCGTTGACGTCGTATCAGCGTCAGGACCCAGCCGGAGGGCAATTCACCAACCTCCGTATCCGGACTGCCACTGGACAGAGTGGATTACCTGATTCTTCGTCAACATAACCTGCCCATCGGAGTGTCGAAAGCTTTCGGCCAACCGGCGAAAGGGAGGCGGACGTGGCCATTGACGGCAGACCCGGCCACCCGGATCCTCTCCCCTACGGCCCGGCCACCGGCCCCGGCCGCACCGACGATCCGGGGGTGGTCACCGATGACGAACCAGTTGGCGGACGAGCGGATGCCGACATCACTCAAGTGGGTGGTAGCGGGGGTCTGGCTGCACGCCGTCATCAACGTCGCCGCTGGGATCTTCCTACTCGCACTGATTCACGGCCGGCACGGTGACGGTCTCGCCCTGGTGACGTTCATCGCCTTCCTCTCGATCCTGATCGGCGTCCTGCTCGGCACCTGCGCGGCCCTGGCGCCGGGTGGGGCCCGGTGGACCCGGAAGACCGTGCTGGTGATCGAGTGGCTCACGATCGTCACCGGCGTGAGACAGCTCTTCTCCGGCCCGATCATCTCGCTGGTCGGCATGGCGATCGCGGGCATCATCGTCCTGGCGTACAGCTCCGCCGAGGGCAAGGAGTGGTTCACGGTCTGAAGGGCCGGTCGTCATCACCGGTTGCTGAGCGCGATCTTGCCGATCACGTGCAACAGCCGGTCGAGGGCGTCCCTGGAGCGGGGGCCGGTCGGGTTGACCATCAGCCGGAACGCCGGCTTCAGCAGAGCCGGGTGGCCGAGGCCGGCCGCCTCTGCGGCGCCGATCGGTCTGGGGCGGGCCGAGTACGTCGGCGGCGAGCCGGCCGAGCACAAAGTAGCCGTCGTAGGCCGAGCGGAGCGCCTGCGGGTAGGTACGCAGGGCGAGTTCGCGGCCGCGATCGGCGCGCCGGGCCAGTGCCAGGACGATCGTCTCGGCGGCGTACCGGCCGAACTCCATCGCATAGGCGATGCCCTCGCCGTTGGCCGGGCTGACCGGGCCGCCCGAGTCGCCGACCAGCAACAGGCCGTCGGCGTAGTGTGGTTGGCGGTCGAGGCCCATCGAGGGCTGAGCCCAGACGGGTTCGGTGACGCCCTCGGGGGTGTAGCCGTACTCGGGCGGCAGGTCGGCACACCAGCGGCGGAGCAGGTCCCGCCAGTCCGTCCGCGGACGACGGCTACGGTGTCGAGCACGCCGAGGCCGACGTTGGCGGTGCCGTCGCCCATCCCGAACACCCAGGCGTAGCCGGGCAGGAGGCGGTGGGCCAGTCGGTCGGGTCGCGCAGGTCTAGCGAGGCCTCCGGGTAGCAGTCCTCGTGCCGGGGGGGAAGTACGTCCGGTGGGCGACGCCCATCGCCCGGTCGGTGAGGCGGTAGCGCGCTTCATGGCGAGCGAGAGCCGGATGGTGCCGCCATCGGCGGCGACGACCAGCCTGGACGCCCCTGGGCTCGCCACGACGAACTCCGTGGATTCGCTCCTTGGCCGCGACTATGAGTCGAGCAACTGCGCTGACCGGCGCGACAGTCAGGCATCATGCCCAGTCAGTCCGTGTCCTCTCCGGATAGCAGCCCAGGATGACGAGGAGCCGCCGGGGCCAGAGCATCCCGCAGAGCTCGGACCGTGCCGAACGGCAGGTGATGGCTGCTCGCCCGGCAGGAGATGAAGTCGTAGTACCCCTTCGGCAACTCGGCCTGGGCGATGTCCGCATGGCGGAACTGGGGCTGTTGCTCACTTGCGGCAGGCGCGGACGACGCCCGGGCTGCCACGACCGCTTGCTCGGACGGGTCAACCGCATCGACCTCGAATCCCAGGCCTGCGAGCCGCCGAGCGAACCGGCCAGTCCCGCAGCCGAACGTCCAACACGGTGTGGCAGCCGGACGGGACCTGGCGCAGAAGAAGTCGATGGTAGTGGTCGTCGTGATCGGAGGGCATGGCCAGACCATGCCGCACCCCGACTCCTCGCCAACAGCGCAGTCCACCTCAATCCAGTAGCACCACGACACAGGAGGCGGTTCCCATCTGCTGTTCCCAGCCCTTGCGAAGCTACCAGCACAACACGCTCGGACTTGACACGGAAACGGGCTTCCCCTGTCAAAGAGGTCTCGCTCGCCGGCCGCCGCGCCGGACTCAACGAACACACCCGTTCGGGGCTGTGGCTGCACGTGGCGCGTACGGTCGAAGCCCTCCGCCCCTGCCTCCTGGTGGTCGAGAATGTCCGAGGTCTCCTCACCTCCCCCGCCGGTTCCCCTGGCGACGTGGAACCCTGTCCGTGGTGTCTGGGAGACGACCCAACCCGAAATCCGACCAGTTCGCTGAATCCCGGAGGGCTGAGACGACGAACTCGCTGGCCTGGGCGGCAGCAACTGCCAGTTACCAGCGGGTTCGCCCAGTACTCGCGGATCTGGCGCATGCAGAAGACGTCCGTCGGAGCGATGGGAGCTGAACTGTCCCGTCTCGAATGATCTGGTCCGAAGCCGGGGCGGTGACCTGCGGCGACCAGATCGATTGAGACGTCTGGTCGCCTGAAATCTCCGTTGGAGTGGCTTCGGGAACAAGGATGCCCGCAGACGTCTCGGTTGGCCTGGTCCGGCCTTGCCATTCGAACCGTGGGCACGCGCGGCCGGTCAGCCAGGACTGGTGAGTGACCACGGCCTTGGCGGCCCGTTCGGGTGAGTCGGACCATGAACACTGGTGTGCAAGACTCCGTGTGCTGCTGCGCGAGGGCCAAGGGCCCCGTCGTGCGATGTGACGATATTTCAGGGGAGGGCCGTCAAGATGTCTGATGACGGGCAGGGCCGCGAGGGCATGATGGACAACGGCACGGGAGCCGTGCTGACAGATCCTGGGCTGCTGGTCCACGAGGACCCGAGCCGGATCACGGCGCTGCTCAACGGCGCGGACAGTGCGCAGGAGCGACTGGCCGCCGCGGTGTATCAGGCGTCCTTCCTCTGGCATAGCGGTGCCGACGCGGGCAGGCGTCGGCAGCTCCTGACGCTGGACGCGGCGCGTTACGGGGACCTGGAGTTGGCGGCGCGCCTCGCCCAGGTGCCGGTCGAGGGCCAGCCCGCGTCCCGGTGGGCGGTGAGCTGGGCCACCGGCGCCCATCTCGATCACCGGCTGCGGCAGGTCCTGGGCGGGCACACCGACGCCGTCGTCTCGGCGACGGCGACGGTGCTCGACGGTCGCCCGGTCATTGTCACCGCCGACCAGGGCGGAGACGTGCGGGGGTGGGATCCGACCGACTGGAGCCAGGTCGCGGACCTGTACGCCGAGCATGAGAGCTTCGTGACGGACGTGGCCGCGGCTGTCGTGAACGGGCTTACGGTCGTGGTCAGTTGCAGTTATGACGGGATGCTGGGGGTCTGGGACCTGGCCACCGGAAAGCAGCTCGGCGACTACCTCACCGGCCACCAGGACACCGTGAACGCGGTGGCGACCGTGGAGGTCGACGGCCGGCCCGTCGCCGTCTCAGCGGGTGAGGACGGGACGGTGCGGGTGTGGGACCTGACCGACATGCGCCAGGTGGGCGAGCCGCTCTGCCAGCAGGAGGACCGGGTGAACGCGGTGGTGACCGCGGTGGTGGACGGACGCCCCGTCGCTCTTAGCGACGGCGCCGACGGGTCCGTGTGCGTGTGGGATCTGCTCACCATGCGGCGGTCAGGCGAACCGATGTCCGGCCATCGAGCCGACGTGCGGGCGCTGGCGACGACGTCGGCGGACGGGCGGGCTGTTGCCGTCTCCGCCGCCTGGAACGAGATCCGGGTGTGGGATCTGGCCACCAGGCGGCAGATCGGCGAAACCCTCCAGGGCGGAGCCGCCGGGGTGGCGGGGGTGGCCCTTTGCGTGGTGGACGGCCGACTCGTCGTGCTGGAGACCGGCAACGGAGTGCGGACGCACGATGTGGCCACCGGGCAACCGCTCGGCGAGCCGTTCAACGGACACACCGACTTCGTGATGACGGTGGCGGCCACGGTGGTGGACGGCCGGCCGATCGCGATCAGCGGCAGCCGGGACGAGGCGCGACGCCTGCGGGTCTGGGACCTGCGGGCGGGGGCGGCGGTCGGCGAGCCGCTCGGCGGCCACACCGACTGGGTGATGGCGGTGGCGACGGCGGTGGTGGACGGCCGGCCCGTCACCGTGTCCGGGGGCCGGGACGGGAAGGTGGTCATCCGGGACTGCGCCGACGGGAAGCAGATCGGCGATCCCGTCGAGTACGAGTCGGGCGTGAGCGCTCTCGCCACGGTGGAGCTGGGCGGACGCCCCGTCGCGCTCGTCGCCGTCGACACCCTGGTGCACCGCCTGGACCTGGCGACCGGCCGACCGGTCGGGGAGCCGTTCGCCGGGCACGCCCGGGAGGTGCTGACGGTGGCCACGGCGGAACTGGACGGGCGGCCCGTCGCCGTCACCGGCGGTGAGGACCGCACGGTCCGGCTGTGGGACCTGGCCACCGGCGAGCCGATCGGCGGACCGCTCAAGGGGCACACCGGCAGCGTGAACGCGGTGGCGACCGCGGTCCTCGACGGTCGTCGGATGGTCGTGTCCGCCGGCACTGACGGAACCGTCGTGGTGTGGAATCCGGCCGCCGGAGAGCGCCACGGCGAGCCCATCGCCGGCTGGGACGGCGGGCTGCTGGCGATCGCCGTGACCGAGCTGAACGGCCGCCCGGTCGCCGTCTGCGGCGGAATGGACAAGGCGCTGCGGGTATGGGACCTGACCAACGGCGAACAGGTCGGCGAGCCGCTGGCCGGACACGGCGGCTGGGTCCACGCGGTGGTGACGACCCGCCTGGAGGGCCGGCCCGTCGCGATCACGGGCGGCATGGATGCGACGGTGCGGCTCTGGGACCTGGAAACGGGAGAGCAGCTGGACCCCGGGTACGCCTTCCCCTACCTGGTCGAAGCGCTCGCGCTCACTCCTGGAGGTGGCCTGCTGGTCGCCTTCGGCCGCGAGGTGGCGGCGTTCGGCGACCGGCTGGGATAGACCCCCGATCGTGACGGACGGGTGCCGCCGAAGCCGCTCGACGGCACCCGTCCCGCCGGACAGCCGAACGTGTCCTTCGACTCATCGCCCACTAGACAGGCCCTACTGACGAGCTCTTGGACCAGCCCAACTGAGACGACCAGCGAATCGGGCCAACCCGAGACAGGGCCAGAACGTCCCACGGGACATGAACTGCAGCCAGAGCCGCGGCGGACGGCGAACCTCCAGTCCTGATGAGGACGGTTGAAAAATTCAGGCAGCGTCATCAGTCCGCGGTGAAGACAGGCCCGAAGCCATCACGGCCTTGACACAGCCTGGGTGTACGGCTCATGGTGCGATGGGATCGGGACGGAACTGGGCTGGGTGAGCGGCGCGAAGGTAGTGCATCGCGGTATTCGGCGCGATGCCGAAGACTCTGATGAGGTGGATGGGGTCGGCGGTGTGCTTGGCCTCGTCGAGAATCCGGTCGGCCCGCAGGGCAGATGCTCGTACGCCAATTGCCATGAACGGCTTCTTTGTTGACAGGTCTGACAGTGCGGCGTTGCTGTCGTTCACGGCGGTCTGGCGACTGAGCAACAGGTGCGGGTTGGTCGTGGAGGGCCATCGGATGGATCGCTCGGCGAGCCAAGTTCTCAGCAGGTCCCAGGTGAGTTCGTCAAGGTAGACGGTGTGGTCGAGGCATCCAGGTCGGCGGATCGTCAACCGGCCACGAGTCAGGTCGATGTCCGTGAGGAGAAGCTGGCGGACTTCGAATCAGGTCAGGGCGTGAACGGCGACGAGCCCGACCGTCAGGCGGTCCCGAGCTGTGTCAGCCTGGCCGAGCAGCCCTCGCAGCTGGTCGGTTGCGAGTGGGCGGGGCAGGGTCTTGGGGCCCGGAAGGCTCACCGCCCGGGCTGGATCTCGGAAGACAAGGCGCTCGCGCTTGAGCGCGCGGAACATGGACCTCAGCGAGCACAAGGTGGCCCGCGTGTTTGCGCCGCGTTGGGCGGAGACTGCCCGGTCGATGTCGCAGCTGGTGATCGCGCGCGGGTCCTCGATGCCGGCGCTCGCCCAGTCTGACAGGACAGGATGAACGCGGCTGACGTAGGCGTGGATGGTTCTGTCCTTCAACGCGCGGCTGGGTCGCCTGCCGACACCGGCCATGACGCGAATCCAGGTGTGCACGGCCGTCGCGAAAGCAGTGGGCAGTGCGTCGGCGAGTTCGCGCGCCCGTCGGACCTCAGCGCTGTCGAGGTTCAGGGGTTCCAGCAGACCGCGTTGCTGCAGATAGTGAGGCAGCCGGGCATGGTGATGGCTATCGCTCAGGGCTGCGACCGCCCGGATGTCCGCTTCGAGCAGTGGGACTTCAACGCCGACGTGGCCGGCCACAATCCGCAGGGTGCGGAAGCTGGCGGCGACCTGCTTGGGGTCGGCCCCCAGGGACCGCAGGTGGCTAGTGAACCCGGCGACCACCTGCATCGCGTGCTCGGTCAGCGCCGGTCGCCGCGTCTCGTCCAGGCGAGTCCAGTCGCGTTCCGGGCAGGGGAACAGCGCCTGCTGCCTCGGGTCGATCAAGTGCTCGGACACCTCGCGCGGCGGCCGGGCCACCTCGCGGACGGCCTTCGCCTTGGCCTCGAATCGGCCGCGCACCCCGGCGTCCGTCCCCTTGTGCTTCACGGTCCGTAACAGCGGGGCGAACTCCCCACCGAACCAGAGCTGGTCGCCACCGACCAGTCCTGCGCCACTGAGGTCGGAGGCGGTCTCGGCCATCACCAAGCGGCACCGCCGACAGTGACCGGCCGAAGTCGGCAGCTCACGGCAACACCGTACGCATACGCTCACCGGGAAGTTGTGCGGCTTCCGTTCCCAGTGGTGGCAGCCTGCGCAGACGCGCCGCACCACGCCGTTCCAGGCGAGGCAGTGTCCACAGCTTCCCCGAGTGAAGGCCGAGGCCGGCACGAGGCGCGGGCGGGCAGGCCGCAGCAGGTCAGCGCGCTTGAGCGCCTCTGCGATCGTCGGATGCATCTTCGGAAGGTCGGCGAGCATCTCCTCGCCCACCCTGCGTTCGCCGGGTTCGCGGGACGCCAAGGCGAGCCGCGCTCCTTGCCACATGTCGTAGAACCACCCTGCCGAGCTGACTCCGCGCTGGTCGGCAATGATCCGCAGCTGATCCAGGACCAGAGGGAGGTCTTCGATCTCGCGGTCGCGGATCATCCCACCGTACTTGGAGGAGAAACGTCGCGCATGGTCCCTGAACAAGGCGAGCTGGCCCGGGATTTGAGGCGGGCATACATCCTCGTCATCGCGCCGGCCCTGGGCCAGCATCGGCCTGACCAGGGGACGCTCGTGGTCACGGAGAGGCGAAGCCCGTGGCAACGCCACCTCCGGCAATCTGAGAACGAGCTGACGGGGCCTGCCACCGGCCAGGTCGCCTCGCGTGATCTCCGACCGCAGCCACAACTCGTCCCCACCGAAGCGCACGGCCAGCAGGCACGACCGGCACGTGCCGTCCGGCCCGACAACCTCCGGCCATCCGCAGCGCCGACAGTCTGCCTCTCTGCGCTTGCGGCCTCCGCTCCTCGCCAGGGCCCGAACCACAGCACACTCCCGGCACAGGCCGCCCTTGGTCACCTCCCCCCAGCACGCGCAGGTCGCACAGCTTCCCGCCATAGCGCTCATCGTCCACATGGTCGCTCAGTTCGGAGGCATCGATCGGCGACCACCAGCCGGTCGCGGTAGCGGCCGCACCGCTCCCGAGGTGGCATCACCGCCGACGGCCTGCCGCGGCGCATCCTCCGGCACCGCCACGGCGACCGCCTCAGCCTCCATGAGGTCTGCGACCGTGCAGCCGAGGGCCGTGCAGATCATGTCCAGATCGTCCAGCCGCACGGTGATCGGCTTGCCCGACCACAGAGCCGCGACCTTGCTCAAGGACGGGGTGAACCCCACCTCCTCGAACGCGACCAGCAACTGACTCGGTCGCCAGATGTCTCGCCGGGCCGCCACCCACCGCAGATTCCACTTCAACCTCTCAACCCTCCTGACTCAGCCGCCGGATGGCGCGCCGCGACGACTCCAAGCTCGACCGCTCAGGATCACTCCTGACGGTCGCGAGATAGCCAACCGTCGTGGAGGCCCAGACGTGGCCCAACAAGACCTGCACATCCCACAACGGCATCCCTGCCTCGTAGTTGTGCGTGGCGCACGCATGGCGCAACAAGTGGGGGAACAGCACCGGCACCGGACCTGACAGGTACTCCAGGGAGGCGGCCTTCAAGGCCCGGCGGAACGTGTCCGCCACCATCGCCGGCGCGAGCGGCAGGTTCAGCGACGCGAGCGCGCCGGGAAGCCGCTCGGACGGGAACAGCGGCGCCAGGGGGCTGCTCGCGTCGTCCCGGAACTCTCCACGGATCTCTTCGGCGTACCACCACAGCAACGCCCTTCCCTCGGCGAACATGTACGCCTCGCGTTGCCGCGGACCCGAGCCCCGAGCGCCCTTGCCCTGCACCAGGAACCGACCCCACTGGCCGTTCTCCCAGTGCACGTCTCCCAGTCTGACCGCACACAACTCAGCTGCCCGCACCCCCGAGAGGTAGGCAAGCTTGCCCATGACGTAGTTCCGCGCCGCCACCGGGTACTTCCTCGACCCTGGCAACGCCTCGCGCCAGGAGGCGAAGAAGTCCTTCATCGCCCGGGCGGACGGCGGGATCCGAAGCCCGAAGTCGCCACGGTGCCGTGGCCGGTTGAACGCGTCCACCGGAGACTCGACCACAGCTCCGAACCGTCGCAAGATCTCGCCCGCGTACCGCTGTTCCAGGAACGCGAAGTATCCGTCGATCTTCGTCATCTTCGCCCTGATCGTGGAGTGCCCGCGCTTCCCGACTCCGGCGAAATACTGATCGACTTCTCGGGGCCCCAACCGCCACGGCACGACACCGTAGAACGCACAGATCTCCATGACCGGCTGGACCAGCGCGTGCAGCGTCGTCGGAGCGAGCCCGGCGACGTCACGAGCCCAGCAGTACTCCGCCAGAGTGTCCTGGTACAGGGCACGCTCGTCTTCCGGCGACGACGTCTCCGCAGCACGCCGTTGCAAGGTGACTACATCCGCCAGACCGGGCTCCCCCAGCCCAGCCTGACTTTCCTGACCGACACCGCTGGCGATCAGCGAGAACCGGCGACTTCCGGAATCCACCACAAGCATGCAAGTTACGGCTGTATCTCCAGGAATCTGCCAGCAAGTGCCGAAACCTCACACGAACGAGTGGCCCCAGTCCACGAGCCGCTGACCAGACCAGAGACCGCGCAGCCCCCAACCACTCTCGTCCGGGAACCCGTCGGAACTCCAGTTCACTCCTGTGCGAGCACTTGGCGCTGTACTCGGAACCCTGGCCTTCCCTGTTGGATGTGCCTGTTGAAGACGCTCCGAAGGGGGTGCTCGTTGGCGGGCTGGAAGGTGTTCTCGGTACAGGTACAGACCGGAGGGGTGTCGTCTGGGGCGCGTGCTCCTAGCGTTTGACCCTGTTGCGCACCGCCAGCAGGGCGAGGACAAGCAGGATGGGTTCAACAAACCGGGAGACCATCTCAATGTAGGTGCCGCTGGTGGTCAGCCCCTGCCCGGCGGAGCGGAAGACCACTGAGTTCAACGCAGTTCGAGTTCCCCACTCAAGCCGCGGCACGGTGAACCTTTCGCCAGGCGCGGCTCCGCCGGGTTCTTGGGGTGTGGTATTCCAGCTGACGACTTGCCCAGCAGTAACCGTGCCTTGCGATTTCTCCGTCGGGCCGGGGTCTAGGGGCAGTCCGAACTCCATCAGCAGGATCACGGTCAGGACTATGGCCGCAGCCAGCCAGCCCACGGCGCGCAGGGCCCGCAGGCTGTAGCCGGAGAGCAGCCAGTATGCCCACAGCAGGCCTCGTTCGGCGCGCGAGGTTCCCGTTCGGTCGTGGCGGCGCATCTCCATCTCGCCGTAGTAGAAGTCTGCAGCGCCGGGCTCATCCTTGCCGTCTTCGAAGGCCTTGCGGAGCTGCCGGTAGGTCGCGGCCAGGCTCGCCGGCTCGGGGCCGGCGGAAACCGCTGTGTCAGGTGTCTGCCAGCCACGTGGCGGATTGGAGTTCTTGATTCCGGTCTCCTCCGCCCGCTGCGCCCGCCAGTGATGCTCCTCGGCCAGGGTCCGTCGGCGGCTCCACCGGTAGAGCCCAACCTTGTACAGGTGCCGGCGCCAGTGGTAGCCAGTCGGGGTGCGGGCGAAGGTGCAGCTTCCCTCCAACCGTAGTTGGTCCAGGTGGATGGCTTCCGTGAAACGGCATTCCGTCAGGTTGGTGCTGGTCAGCACCAAGTGACCGACGTCTACCCCCTGTACTGAGGCCACCCATGCGCGGGGGTCGAGTGGGAGGAGGGGCAGTTCGTCCAGGACCTCGCTGCCATCTGCGGTGAACGAGACCGGGTGAGCGGTGACGGCCGTGGGGGAGGACAGCACGGCATCACTCAGGTCCACCACCGCGTAGCGGAGCCGTAGGGTTGCTCTTGACTCCCATCGCGTCCCGGCACAGCGAACCTCACGGGCTGCGATCTCCATCGTAACTGGCAGCTCGAAGACCGCCTCGGACAAGTTCAGCGCGTGGCGGCATACCAGCGGCCCGAACGACCGTGCCGCAGTGAACGTCCCCCTTCTGAAGTCGGCATCGCCGGAGAACTCCGCGCCGGCGAACTCGGCGTCGGCGGAGAACGTCGCGCCGACGAACCAGGCGCTGCCGGAGAACGTGGCCCCGTCGAATCGGGTGTCGCCGGAGAACGTCGCGCCGTTGAACCCGGCGCCGCCGGAGAACGTCGCCCCGGCGAACCAGGTGTCGGCGGAGAACGTCGCCTCGTTGAACCCGGCGCCGCCGGAGAACGTCGCCGCGACGAACCCGGTGCGGCCGGAGAACGTCGCCCCGTCGAACACGGCGCCGCCCGAGAACGTGGCCCCGTCGAATCGGGTGTCGCCGGAGAACGTTGCGCCGTTGAACCGGGTGTCGCCGGAGAAGGTTGCCCCGGTGAACCCGGCGCTGCCGGAGAACGTCGCCCCGGCGAATCGAGTGTCGCCGGAGAACGTGGCCCCGGTGAACCGGGCCTCGCCGGAGAACGTCGCCCCATCGAACGCGGCGTCGGAGGAGAACTCCGCTTCGTCGAACCAGGCTCGGCCAACCTCGATCCGTTCTGTGTCCGGGTTCCGCAGTGCCCCCAGGAGTCCAGCAAGGAGGGCTGCATCAAGGCGGGTACCACGGTGATCGACCTTGGCGCGGGCGCCGGACGCGCGAAGGCTCCGGAAGTACTCCGTACGGTCCTCAGCTTCTGCGTGGACCAGACAGATATTCAGCCCCGGAAGCTGGCTGCCTCGGCAGCCGACCAGGTCGCTATCGGTCTGGCTCATCCCGCACTTCGGCCAACCGGGACGCTGCCATGCCGGAGTTAATGGTGTGCTCATGGCTGGCGGACTGTTCGGCTCTCCATGCCCCCATCATCGATCCATACCATCGCCCCTCGGCGGTATCTGAAACGGCCCGGCGCAGGGGTTCACCCTCCCGGCGGGCCGTCAGAATAAGGAAGGATATTGATCAATCTGGTTCCCATTCAGGCATGCATGCTCGTTGGGGCAGTCGGCCCTGTACGTCTCACCGCTTCACGCGGCCCCGGAGGGCCAGGAGGGCGAGGCTGAGTAGGACCGGGCCGGTGAGGCGGAGGATGGCTTGTAGCAGCTTTCCCCATGCGGTGAGCGTCACCTCACTGTCGGTGAGCGACAGGGTGGCGCGGAGTGCATACAGCAGGCTGGTCCAGTACGAGACCGGCTGCGGTGGGTTGGTGAAGCCGACCAGATGGAACACGAGCGCGAGATTCGCGGTCACGACGATGAGCCAGGCAAGCGCCCGCCAGGCGCGCAGCCCGTACCCGGACACCAACCAGTACGCCGTCAATACGCAGTGTTCGACCCGACCCCTGCTGGTCCGGCCATCGGCCGGACTCCCGGCAGCAGGGCGCGCGCATCGCCGCATTTCCATTTCGCCGTAGTAGAAGTCGGCGGCACCAGGCTCGTCCTTGGCGTCCTCGCGTCCCTTGCGCAGGGCCCGGTACAGAGCGGCGATCTGGCCCGGGTTCAGACCCCCAGGCAACGGCCGGTCGAGCCACTCCGGCCAGCGCGGGGCGACCCAGCGGAACGACCGGAAGGGCCGATCAAGCGTAGCTGCGGCCCAGCGGGGTAACCGGGTGGTCCAGCGACGTGACCGGTCGGCCCGCCAGATGCGTTCTTCGGCGATCACCTGCCGCCAGTCCCAGCTCCGTGGTCCCCTGTCCAGCGGGGCCGAGGTGGTCGTGAAGCCGACGTCAGCTTCCAGGCGCAGCTTGTCGAGGTTGTGCGCGCCGGTGAACAGGCAGTCCGTGGCGGTGACGTTGCTCAGCCCCAGGCCCGCGACGTTGGCGCGCCGCAGGGACAGCAGCTGCGGGCGCTCAGAGATCTCCCCTGCCAAGAGGCGTTGCCAGGCCCTGGCGATGCGCTGTTCCTGGGCCAGGAGCCGGTCACTGGCTAGCAGGGGGATGCCGGTGAGGATCGATGGTGCGGGGAAGTCGGCGTCGTCCAATACGACACGAGCCCACCGCAATCGGAACTGCACGCCACCGGGGAAGCGTGCACGACGGCAGGACAGCCCGATCGCGCTCACCTCGATCTGCACCGGCTGCATGAACTGCGCCTCATCCAGCACCAGCCCTCGGTGAGCCAGCAACGGCCCGAACTGCCGCGTGTGCTCGAACCTGGCACGCTCGAACCTCCCGGTGCGGCGGAAGATCGCCCCGCTGAACGGGGCGATGCCGGAGAACGTCGCCCCGCTGAAGTCGGCGTCGCCGGAGAACGTCGCCCCGCCGAAGTCGGCGTCGCCGGAGAACGTCGCCCCGTTGAACCAGGTGACGCCGGAGAACGTCGCCCCGCCGAAGTAGGCGTCGCCGGAGAACGTCGCCCCGCCGAACCAGGCGATGCCGGAGAACGTCACCGCGCCGAAGTGGGCGTCGCCGGAGAACGTCGCCTCCTCGAACCAGGCGTCGCCGAGGCGGAGTCGTCCGGTGGTGGGGTCGTGGAAGGCCCGGAGGAATGTGGTGAGGAGGGGTTCAGTGAAACGGGTGCCTCGGTGGTCGATGTTGTCACCAGGGGCCAGGCCAGCGAAGTAGGTGTCGCGGTCGGCATCGGGCAGATGAGCCAGGCAGGCAGTGTGTCCGGGGACATGGCGGCCGCGGCAGCCGACCGGGGCGGTCGCAGGGTCGGCGCCGCGTCCGCAGCGTGGCCATTCCAGCCACCGTTCAGTCATGGGGGGCGGCGCGTTCATCGCCCGGGAGCCGTCCGCTGCGTCATGGCGCCCATCGTCGGTCCGTCGGTACGTCCACGGCGGTGTCCGGCCGCGGCCCGGCGCGCGGGTTCACCCGCCCGGCGGCCCGGGAGAGAGAAAAGGAGGGACAAGGCCCGTAATCCTTCCCTCCCGCTTGCAACAGGCTGACTTGATAGGGAACTGGCCGACCTCCGGTACGACGCGCGGTGGCTCATGCTTCGCGCCTCCGACGTCGGCGCACCCCACCAGCGTGCCCGGGTCTTCCTCGCCGCCTGGCCCGCCCGCCCCGGTGCTACTGAAGACGCCCACGAGCAACATCGCGACGAACGGCGGGAGCCAGCACCCGCGGAAGCGCAAGCAGGGCGGGCACGGCCCGAATCTGGCCGACGAAGTGGAGTGGCTGCTGCCCACCCCGAAGGCGTCGGACGGGGTCACGGGCTCGCCGAACCAGCGGCACGGCGGAGGGGGCCTGACCCTGCCGTCGGTGGCGGCCACGCCGCGGCCCTCTTCGAACCGCCGCCCGGCCTCACGCGCTCCCTCGCGGCCGACTTCCCCGGCAGCAGCCACGGTGGCCCTGACGCTGTGGTTGGAGGAGGCACCGGACGACTCGATCCGGAGCGGTGGGGACCATATGCCGGCGCCGTCGCCCGGTGGGAGACGCTCACCCGGACTGCGCCAACGGCCGCCGACGAGGGCGGCAAGCTCCGGGCCTAGTACTCCAGTGAGAGTTCTCCGTTTTCCCTGGTCAGCGGCCTGGTGGTCGGGAGTGTAGCCGGGCCGTGCCGGGGGCGGAGGGGTGTTC
>NZ_JBHWGD010000128.1:4678-15298 GCF_042733235.1 Kitasatospora sp. NPDC059722 | reverse complement strand
CCCGGCTCGCCCCGGCCGTGTCCGTCGGCCACGCGGCGGCCCGGACGGGCTCCTCGGGGCTGGAGGGTCTCGACGAGATCACGATGGTCGCCGTGCCCGATCTGATGAGCGCCCACCAGCGCGGCGACCTCGACGACGAGGGCCTTCGGACGGTGCAACTGGCCGTGATGTCGCACTGCGAGCAGATGGGCGACCGGATCGCCGTCCTCGACCCGCCGCCCGGCCTCAACGCCCAGCAGATGCGCACCTGGCGCAACGACGAAGCCGGCTTCGACTCCCGCTACGCCGCGCTCTACTACCCGTGGATCAAGGTCTTCGACCCGGCCACCGGCCGCAACGTGCTGGTCCCGCCGAGCGGGCACGCCGCCGGGGTGTGGGCGCGCAGCGACGCCGAGCGCGGCGTGCACAAGGCGCCGGCCAACGAGGTCATCCGGGGCGCGGTCGACCTGGAGATCCGCCTCAGCAAGGGCGAGCAGGACCTGCTCAACCCGATCGGCGTCAACTGCGTGCGGGCGTTCCCCGGGCGCGGCATCCGGATCTGGGGCGCGCGGACGCTCTCCTCCGACCCCGCGTGGCGCTACCTGAACGTGCGCCGGCTCTTCAACTACCTGGAGGAGTCGATCCTGATCGGCACCCAGTGGGTGGTGTTCGAGCCCAACGACGACCGGCTGTGGTCCAGCATCCGCCGGAACATCACCGCGTTCCTCACCGAGGAGTGGCGGCGCGGCGCGCTGTTCGGCCAGACCGCGGCCGAGGCCTTCTACGTCAAGTGCGACCGCGACAACAACCCGCCGGAGTCGATCGACCTCGGACAGGTGATCTGCGAGATCGGGGTCTCGCCGGTGAAGCCCGCGGAGTTCGTGGTGTTCCGGCTCGCCCAGTTCTCCGACAGCACGAGCCTCGTCAACGAGTGACCGGCACCGTCGGCACCTACGGGAATGGGAAGGTGACAGCACGCCATGGCTGAAGGCGATCCGCTCTCCACACACATATTCGGCGTCCAACTCGGCGGCTACAACGTCGAGTCGGTCAAGGAGGTCAGCAACCTCACGGTCGAGCAGGACGTCGTCGAGTACAAGCAGGTGACCCAGGAGGGCAAACTCATCGTCCGCAAGCAGCCCGGTGCGCGGCTGCCCGGCGAGGTGACGATCACCCGCGGCCTCGACAAGAGCAGCGCGTTCACGAACTGGATCAAGGAGACCCTCAACAACGGGGCGATCAACACCGCGCGCCAGAACCTGACCATCGAGGTCAAGGACACCACCGGCGCCACCCTGCGCCGCATCCACCTCAACAACGCCTGGGCCAGCCGCTGGGAGGGCCCCACGCTCAGCGCGGGTGAATCGAGCCCCGCGACCGAGACCGTGACCATCGTGTTCGAGGAGATCTCGGTCGATTGACATGCTCCCCCTCCCACGGAGGGAGGGGGATTCCTGGCTCACGCTGCCCGATCGTCCTGCGGACGTTCAGGTCTTCCGCGATCAACACCAGCCGGGTTCAGACCAGCCCGGACGAGCATCACGCGGGCGGAGTTCTTGTCGCGAGGCGACACGACTCCGCACGCGGTGCACGAGTAGATCCTCTCAGAGAGGGGGAGGCGGTGTTTGGCTCTCACACCGCAGTGCGCGCAGTCCATCGTGGTGTGCGCAGGGTTGACCAGATGAACGGTCCGTCCGTGCTTCCGCGCCATCTCGACCAACGCCGCCTTCGTGGCGCCGATCACGGCGTCGGCCGCCTTGTTGGCCATGGTGGTCTTGGCAAGGAACTTCGGCCGGAAGTCCTCCACCGCGATCGCGTCATGGTCGCGTACAACCGACTTGGCCCACTTTCGGGCCGTGTCCTGCCGCTGGTTCGCGATCTTCTTGTGGACCTTGGCGGCCTGTCGTTGGGCCTTTCGGTAGCCTTTCGTCTGTGCCTTCCCCTTCGGCTGCCGTCTCCGGGCCATCTGCCGCTGGTAGTGCGCGAGTTTCCGCGCGGCGCTTTTCCCGTACTGAGGATGGGGAAGGTCGTGGGCATCGCTGGTCGTGGTTGCGATCTCCTTGACGCCCCAGTCGATTCCGATGGCGCGGCCGATGGCGGGCAGCGGCTCGGGCTGGGTGAGGACGACGAAGGAAGCCCACCAATGCCCGACAGCGTCACGGTGGATCCGCACACTGGATGGGTCGGAAGGCAGCTCGCGGGACCAGACCACGGTCAGCACGATGCCGCCGGCCAGGTGCAGCCGGCCGTCCTTGATCCGGAATCCGCGTCGAGTGTAGTTGAGCGACGCGAGCGCCTCGCGCTTGCGTTTCGGCTTCGGCAACCCGGCGCGCTGACGCATCGGCAGCATCGCCTTGATGTCCTTCATCGCCTTGGCTCTCGACTTGCCGAAATCCCGGATGACCTGCTGCTGCGGTACCGACGCCCCGTCACGCAGCCACGCCATCGCGACGCGCGCCTCGGTCAGGAGCTTGTCCAGGTCCGCCGGCCCGCAGGTGCGCCTGCTCTCAGAGTCGGCCCGGTTGTGTAGGTGGATCTTGCGAGACGTGTGGACGCATTCGTTCCAGACCCAACGGCACCGGCCCCACTCCGCTTCCAGCAGGGCGGACGCGGAGGACGACACGCGAAGCCGGTAGGCGTACCGGGCGTATCCGGGACCTTCGATCATCGCCACTGTCGTCATGATCCGCAACCTAACAGCACCCACTGACAATGAATGAAAGAGAGCGCAGGCCAGAACAGATGCGCAGAGAAACCCGCCGCTGCGCGGCTCTGAATCATGAACCTTCCCCATTTCTCCGGGCGGAGGGCCCCCCAGCTCTCCCGGCTGGCACCGGGAGCATCCAGGGAGAGATTTGGTGAGGCGGAAGATCGGTCTGGACGAACTGCTGGAACGGGCGCCCGCCGCCCAGCAGAACAGCGAGCCGCAGCAGCAGGCCCCGGGACCCGCCGGTCCGCGGGCGCGGGCGCCGCACACCGAGTTCGAGTTCGAGCTGCCGCTCGGGTACGTCGACGACGAGGGCACCGTCCACCGGCACGGCACCATGCGCCGGGCCACCGCCCGCGACGAACTGATGCCGCAGATCGACCTGCGGGTCAAGGAGAACCCGGCCTACCTGAGCGTCGTGCTGCTCAGCCACGTCATCACGCGGCTGGGCGACATCACCGACGTGCACGCCGGCGTCGTCGAGCGGATGTACGCCACCGACGTGGCGTTCCTCCAGGACCTCTACCACCGCGTCAACAGCGAGGGCCACACCCGCGCCGCCGTGACCTGCCCGCACTGCGACGGCGCCTTCGAAGTCGACCTCGCCGGTGGGCGCCTGGGGGAATCGTGACGTACGCGCCTGCTCGGCTGCACGAGGAGATCGCGTACATCGCCTACCACTTCCACTGGCAGCGCGAGGACATCCTCGACCTGACCCACCACGAGCGCCGGCAGTGGGTGCGCGAGATCGCGCGGCTCAACACCCGGATCAGCGAGGGTGGGTGAGCGGCGGATGGGGCTGCGGGACTGGCTCGGCCGGCGGCGGGGCGAAGGTGCCGAAGGGGGCGCGGAGGTCGTCGTCCCCGCTGGTGGTGGTGTCGAGCGGCGGCGTCCGGCGTCGGGGGACGGGGGATGGCGCGAGGTGGCGCCATTGGTCCCGACCCTGGACGGCGCGGCGCGTGGCGTCAGTGACGGTCTGAACTTCCGTTCCAGGCTCGCCGCTTGGCAGGATCCCTCGCTGTCCGGGCCGCTCGGGCACGCCGTCCTGCCGGGCGCTCCCGTGGGGATCCTGCGAGCGGTGGCGGTACCGGGCTCCCCCTCGACGGTCGAGGGCGGGGACGCGCTCGTGCTGCCGGACGTGTGGGGCGACGGTGGGGCGGCGGAGCCGGGGCAGCCGGGAGAGGTCCGGCCGGTTCAGCGTGCTGTCGCGGTGCGGAGGCTTCGCGTGCGGGCGGTGCAGCGCGCGCGTTCGCCGCAGCGGCCGGCCGGCTCGGTGGGCGCTGACGGTGGTGGCCTGTCGACGTCCGGGCCGGTGCCGGGTGCGCCGGAGTCGGTTGCGCCGACGGCCGGTACGCCTGTGCCGGGTGCGGTGGCTGCGCCCGAGCGTGGGAACGATGTCGGTGGTGCGGTGCGGCTGCGTCCCGTCGGTGAAGCGCTGACGGTGGCGCGGCGTCCCCGTGGCCTGTCGGTGCGGCCCGTTGCGGTCGTGCGGGGTTCGGACAGGACACCGGAAACCGTTGTCGAGCCGTCAAGCCAGGGTGTGGGCGGATCGCGACCCGTGGCGGCTGTGGACGGCGAGGCTGCTCCTCGCCCCGCGCCGGCGCCGGAAGGGCAGGCCGAACGGCCGGTCCAGCGTGCCGCCGTCGCGCCGGGCGAGGGTGGGGCTACCCGCCCGGTTCTCGGCGAGCCCATGGTGGCGCTGCCCGCGAGCGCCGCACCTTTGGCCCCTGCCGCTCCGCAGGCCGCACCGGGCGCGCCGGCCATGCCCGTGGTCCCCGCCGATACGGCAGGCCCTGTGGCGGGCGCACCCGCCGAGGCGTCTGATCGGGGCAACCCGGGGCCGTCCCGCCCTCAGCGTGGGTCCGCCGGTGCTGCGCCCGTGCAGCGTGCGTCGTCCGAGGCGCCGGCCGGGCGGTCCCGGCCCGCTGATGCGCCTGCCCGGGGCGGTCGGGCGACTTCTGGTGCGCAGCGTGGGTCTGCCGGTGACGCGCCTGTGCAGCGTGTGCCCGCCGGGGCGTCGGATCGGGGTGATCCGGCGCCGTCTTCGTCTCGGCGTGGGTCCGTCGGTGAGGTGCCCGTGCAGCGTGTGCCGGCCGAGGCGCCGACAGGACGGACGCGGCGCGACGGCACCTCCGTCCGTACGCGTGGGGGCCTGGGTGCGCCCCTCGACGCCTTGCCGCCGACGGCGGCTGGGGCCGGTGGGCGACGGGCTGCCGGGCGAGAGAGCGGGACAGCGGACGTGCAGGGCACGCCGCCCGGCGGCACCGCTCCGCTGCTCGGCGAGCGGCGGCCGGTTCGGCGGGTCATGGGTGCCGGTGCGGGGACGGCACGGGAACCGGGCACGTCGGAGAACGGCGAAGGGATGCCCGTTCAGCGCGCCGGCGACGGCGCGCAGGGGGCAACAGGACTCCCTGGTGGGAGCGTTGGCGAACGAGGGGAAGGCCGCGACGGCCGGCCTGCGGGTGGGGCGACCGCGTTGCCGAGGAAGGCATCTGTGCCCCGGCCCGGTGGTGCGGCTCCCGTCGTGGTTCCGGTGCGTCCGGTCGGCGGCCGTCGTGCTGCACAGCGGTACGCCGAACTCACCGTCCCCAGGCGAGGGTTGCTCAGCGTTCACCGCATGACCACCGCCCTCGCCGGGCCGTCGGTGACGGCAGGCGGCAGCACTCCCGCCGCTACCGCCGCAACGCCCGCCCCGCCAGTGGTTCCGGCGACCTGGCCCCATGCGCTCAAGGCGCGAGCCGAGGTGGGGGCGGCGGATTCCACGAGCGCCGTGACCAATCGCCCTTCCTCGCAGGCGAGTTCGGTGAGGCGAGGTGACGCGGCGGCCGTGCAGCGCTCGCGGTCGCGAGGTTCGTCGGGGGAGGACAGAGAGGAACGCGTGCCGGTCGGTCGCCCTTTGCCCTGGGAGAGTTCGGCCTCGTCCGGGGCTCCCGGCGAAACGGCGATGCCGGGCGGCCGGAAGGCGGCGGATGGCGCGGCCGCTCCGGGCCGGCCGTCAGGTGGGCGCGGGGTCGTCGCGGCGGTTCAACGTCTGCGCTCCCGGGGTTCGTCGAGGTCGAGCGCCACTGATCGCCCGCTGCCGCAACGGAGTTCGGACGTGTCCGGCGGCTCGACGGCTGTGCAACGATCGGGCTCCGCGCGCTCGCCGGAGCACGGTGACGATCGGCCGGCGCCACCGGGGAGTTCGACGCTTCCCGTTGTGGCTCCGGTCGCAGGCACACCTGCGGCGCTGCCGCCGAGCACCGCCACGAACACCCGCGAACCCGCCCCCGCACCGCGTCCGACGCCAACCGGCTCCGGTCCGTCGTCCGCCGCGGTGACCGGCCGGCGCCTCCCGCTGGTCCGGCCCGCGCCCGTCGCGGCCCCGGCGCTCCAGCGGTTGCCCTCGATCGCCCGGATCCCGCAGCCGTCCCCGGCGCAGCCGCCCGCAGCGCCGCCTCCGCCCGTCGTGCAGCGCACCCTGTCGGCCGCGCCTCCGTCGCCCGTCTCGGCGCAAGCGCTCCAACGGGTGGCCGCGCAGGCGGGTCTGTCCGGGGTGCCGCTGACCGCCGTGCCGGCGCGGAAGCCGACCACCGCCCAGGCGCCTTCACCCCCGTCGTCCCAAGCGGTCCCACCCGAGACGACCACCTCGGGCACCGCCGACCTCGACGACCTGGCCCGGCGCCTCGTCGAACCGGTGGGCCGCCTGCTGCGCACCGAGCTGCGCAGGGGCAGGGAGCGCGCCGGGAGGACGTACGACATGCGCCGCTGAGCGGGGACGGCAGCAGGAAGCAGACCGCCGGAAGCAAACAGGGAACGGACCGATGACCGACAACATCTTCGCGAGCAGCGTGTTCTTCAGCCTGACCATCGGCGGCAACGACCTGGGCGACTTCGCCACCTGCTCGGGGCTCGGCGCGCAGGTGGAGATCGAGCAGTACGCGGAGGGCGGCAACAACGGGTTCGCGTGGCAGCTGCCGGGCCGGATCACCTGGTCGAACATCACGCTGACCCGCGCGGTCACCGCGGACACCGCGAAGATCGCGCGCTGGCTGGGGGAGATCGTCCGGAGGGTCGAGCCGAAGGACGGCGAGATCGTGGCGCTGCGGCCGGACCTGAGCCGGATCGTGGGCTGGCAGGTGCTCGGGATCGTCCCGGTGCGGTGGGAGGGTCCGTCCTTCGACCCTTCCAACTCGCAGGCCGCGATGGAGACCCTGGAGATCGCCCACGCGGGCCTGCGCCCGTCCTGACACGCGGCCCGAACCCGTCCCGTCCACCAGAGGAGCAGCAAGGATGTCCCCCGCGGTCCCCGCGAGCGTCACCCGGGCCCAACTGACCATCATGGAGCCCCCGTCCGCGGTCGGCGCCCAGCCCGGAGGGGCGATCGCGCGGCTTCCGCTGCAGTTCAACCCGGCGACCCTGGTGCTGCGCAAGACGACGGAGTGGCGGCGCACGCCGTCCCGGATGGCGGGCCAGTCGGCGCTGCCGGAGTTCGTCGGCAGCGGGCCGCGGTCGCTCTCCCTCGACGTGTTCCTCGACTCGACGGCGACGCACGACAACTCGGTGGAACGGGCGGTGGAGCAGCTGATGACGGCGTGCGTGCCCACCCCGACGAGTCTGGCGCGCAAGACGCCGGCCAGCCCGTGGATCCGGCTGGACTGGGGCACGTTGAAGACGACCTCGTTCAACGGGGTGCTGACCGGCCTCTCCGTCACCTACACGCTCTTCGACGTCGACGGCAATCCGCTGCGCGCGGTCTGCTCGCTCACGATCGACGAGGCCAGCGTCGACCCGGCCGGCCAGAACCCGACCTCGGGCTCGCCGGAGGCGCGCAGCACCCACCGGGTGATCGCGGGCGACACGCTGCCGCTGCTCGCCTGGCGCGCCTACGGGGACGCGACGGCCTGGCGCACGATCGCGGAGGCCAACGACATCGACGATCCGCTGGTCCTCGTCCCCGGCGCGGAGCTGATCGTGCCGGGGATCGACGAACTCACCCGGGGAGGGCGCGCGTGACGACCCCCGAGGCCCGGGGCGGCCGCCCGTTCGCCGCCGATCCCGTCGTCGAGGCGCCGGGGCCGCTGCCGCCGGCGTGGGCGGCGCAGCTGGTGTCCTGCGACATCGAGGAGAGCGTCGGCCTGCCCGACACCGCCGTCCTGACCTTCCGGGACGCCGACCACACGTTCCTCACCGCGACCGGGATCACCATCGGCACGAAGGTGCGGGTGTCGGTGGTCACCGTGCAGGGGCACACCCAGGTGCGGCTGTTCACCGGCGAGGTGACGGCGCTGGAGCTGGAGGTGGACACCACCGGCTCGTACACCGTGGTGCGGGCGTCGGCGGTCACGCACCGGCTGATGCGCGGGCGCCGGGTGAAGGCGTTCCGGAACATGACGACCGCGGACATCGTCCGCGAGGTCGCCGCGGGCGCGGGCCTGACCTGCGGGCGGGTGGACTCCTTCCCGGTCGTCCACCAGCAGCTCTCCCAGGCGAACGTCCCGGACTGGGAGTTCCTCCAGTTCCTGGCGCTGGAGAGCGGCGCGCAGGTGCGGGCCGATGACGACGGGCGGCTGGAGTTCGTCAAGCCCGAGCCCGCGTCCGGCGCGCCGGCGCCCTCCACGCCGGCGCCGCAGAGCCCGCTGGTCCTGGAGTACGGCCGCAACCTGCTGGAGCTGCGCGGTGTGCTGACGGGCGGCGCGGGGGCCGACACCGTCGAGGCGCGCGGCTGGAACGTGACGACCAAGAGCGCGCTGGTCGCCGCCGAGCCGTCGGTGACCTCCCTGACGGTGCAGCCGGGCCTGAGCCCCTCGGTGGCCGCGTCCGCCTTCGCGGGCCCGGCCCGGCTGACCGTCGCCGACACCCCGTACCGCACCCAGGCGGAGACGACGGCCGCGGCGCGCTCGCTGGCGGCCGCGGTGGCCGCCGGCTTCGGCGAGCTGGAGGCGGTCGTCGAGGGCAATCCGCGGCTGCGGGCGGGCACCGCGGTCGCCCTGGGGAACGTCGGCGCCGCCTTCTCCGGCCGCTACACCGCCACCGGGGTGCGCCACCTCGTCGAACCGTTCCGCGGCTACCGGACCACCGTCGTCGTCAGCGCGTCGCCCGACCGCTCCCTGGCCGGGCTGGCCACCGGCGGCAACGCGCCGCCGCGCGGGCCGCGGATGCCGGGCCTGGCCGTCGCGGTGGTCACCGACGTCCGCGAGCCGGGCGACGGGCGGCGCGGCTGGGTGAAGCTGAAGTTCCCCTGGCTGGACGACAGTTACGTGTCCGACTGGGTGCGCACCGTGCAGTGGGGAGGCCACGGGGGCGGCGGCGTGGTGAGTCCCGAGGTCAACGACGAGGTGCTGGTCGGCTTCGAACAGGGCGACCTGGACAGCCCCTACGTGCTCGGCGGACTCTACAACGGCGTGGACCGGCCCTCGCCGCACGACGTGCCGCTCGTCGACGCCGCCGCCGGGACGGTCAACCGCCGCTCCGTCGTGTCCCGTTCGGGCCACCGCCTGGAGCTGCTGGACGTGCCGGGCGGCAAGTCCGGGGTCCGACTGGCGAGCGGGGACGGGAACCTGGAGGTCAAGCTGGACCAGCAGAACGGCGAGATCGTGCTCACCGTCCACGGCGTGGGCGGCGCGGGGGGAAGCACGGTCCGCCTCTCCTCCTCCGGCATCACCCTCGACGCGGGCACCGGAGAGGTGAACGTGCGCGGCGGATCGGTGACCGTCCGCGGGACGACGGCCGTCACGGTGGACGGCGGGGCCGAAGCGGTCCTCAAGGGGGCGTTCGTGCGCATCAACTGACGGAACGTCATGGTCAGGAACAGGCCCGCCGGATCCCGTCGGGCACCCTCGGATTGGAGACCGCACATGCCCCCCGCAGCCCGGACCGGCGACCCCACCGATCACGGCGGCGTCCTCGCCACCCCGCCGCCGGGCGCCATCGCCGTGGAGACCGTGCTGATCGGCGGCCGGCCCGCCGCCGTGGTCGGCAGCCTGCACGCCTGCGTCCCGCACGTGGAGATGGGCCCGGCCAACGTCGTCGAGCCCCAACTCGGCACGGTGACCAGGGGAGTGGTCCTCATCGGTGGCCTGCCCGCGGCCCGCATGGGCGACAAGACGACCTGCGGCGCCGCCGTCATCGCCGGCGCGTTCAACGTCCTGATCGGAGGCGTCGCATGACCGGCAACTTCATCGGCCGGGGCTGGGCCTTCCCGCTGCGCGTGAACGCCACCGGCGGCATCGGCATGGTCGACCGCGACCGGGAGCTCGCCGAGGCGATCCGCCTGATCCTCGGCACCGCCCCCGGCGAGCGGCCGATGCGCCCGGAATTCGGCTGCGGCATCCACGAGTACGTGTTCGCCCCCGGCGACAGCACCACCGCCGGACGGATCGCCCGCGAGGTGCGCATCGCCCTCGAACGCTGGGAACCGCGGATCGAGGTCGACGACGTCGCGATCGCCTTCGACAGCGTCGACGAGGGCACGCTCTACATCGACGTCCACTACACCGTGCGCGCCACCAACGACCGCCGCAACCTCGTCTTCCCCTTCTACACCATCCCGGAGTCACCCACGTCCGTCGACGGGAGCGTGCGCTGATGGCCCTGCCCTCCCCGAACCTGGACGACCGCCGCTTCCAGCAACTCGTCGACGAGGCCAAGCGGTACGTCCAGCAGCGCGCCCCCGAGTGGACCGACCACAACGTCTCCGACCCCGGCGTCACCCTCATCGAGACCTTCGCCTACCTCGTCGACCACCTGCTCTACCGGCTCAACCGGGTGCCCGAGAAGAACTACTCCGCCTTCCTCGACCTGCTCGGCATCCGGCTCTTCCCGCCCGCGGCCGCCCGCGCCGACGTCGACTTCTGGCTCTCCGCCGCGCAGCCCGAGACGGTGCTCCTGCGGGCCGGCACCGAGGTCTCCACGCTGCGCACCGAGACCGACGAGGCGGTGGTCTTCTCCACCGC
>NZ_JBHWGD010000128.1:0-4668 GCF_042733235.1 Kitasatospora sp. NPDC059722 | reverse complement strand
GCCGCGTGCCCGGGGGGCCCCCGCCCGGGGGCCCCCCCCGCCCCCCCCCCCCCCCCCGGGGGGGTGTTCACCCCCCCCCGCGCCCCCCTCCCGATCGTCCCCAGCGCGCTGGAGCGCCTGGTCACCCTCTCCGCCTCCGGGGAACAGTCCGACGCCACGGACCGGCTGGCCGACGGGACGGACGTGCCGTGCTTCCAGCCGCGCCCGGAGGTCGGCGACGCGATGCTCTTCGCGCTGCCCGCCGTCGTGCCCCGCTGCATCCTGGTCGTCCGGCTCGACAGCCGGGTGGAGGGCGTCGGCGTCGACCCGCGCCAGCCGCCGCTGACCTGGGAGGTGTGGGACGGCGCGAGCTGGAGCGCCTGCGAGACCGGCACCGACACCACCGGCGGCCTCAACCGGCCCGGCGAGGTGGTGGTGTTCGTGCCCGCCGGGCACACCGCGTCGGTCGTCGCCGGGCGCCGGGCCGCGTGGCTGCGCTGCCGCGTCACCGAGCCCCGGCCCGGCCAGCCGTTCTACTCGGAGTCGCCGACCGTCCGCCGGGCCGAGGTGTTCACCGTCGGCGGCACCGCGACCGCCGTCCACGCCCAGACCGTCACCAGCGCGTCGCTCGGCACCTCCGAGGGCGTCGCCGGCCAGCACTTCCGGCTCGCCCGGCCGCCGGTCCTGCTCGACGGCGAACCGCCCGTCGTCGAGGCCTCGGCCGGCGACGGCTGGCAGCGCTGGACGGTCGTCGAGCACTTCGGCGACTCCGCACCGGCCGACCGGCACGTGGTGCTCGACGCGACCACCGGCGAGTTCCTCTTCCCGCCCGCCGTCCGGGAACCCGACGGCACCCTCCGCTCCTTCGGCGCGGTGCCGCCCAAGGGCGCCCACCTCCGGGTCCCGCACTACCGCACCGGCGGCGGGACGGCCGGCAACGTCGCCCGCGGCACGATCACCGTGCTGCGCAGCTCCGTCCCGTACATCGCCCGGGTGGACAACCGCGAGGCGGCCAGGGGCGGCGTGGACGGCGAGACCGTCGAGAATGCCAAACTGCGCGCCCCGCACCAGCTGCGGCTCCAGGAACGCGCCGTCACCGCCGGGGACTACGAGCTGATCGCCCGCCAGGCCGCGCCGTCCGCCGCCCGGATCACCTGCGTGCCCGGCGGTGGCGAGGCGGGTGCGGTCCGCGTGCTGGTGGTGCCCGACGCGGTCGCCGACGACGGCGACCGGCTGCGCTTCGAGCAGCTGATCCCCGACGAACAGGTCCTGGCCGCCGTCGCGTCGGCCCTCGACGAACGGCGGCTGATCGGCACCCGGGTCGCCGTGCAGCCGCCGACCTACCAGGGCGTCACGGTGGTGGCCCGGCTCACGACCCGCTCCGCGGACCCCGACCGCGTCCGCGACGCGGTGCTCGCCACGCTGTACCGGTACCTCAACCCGCTGCGCGGCGGCGCCGACGGCACGGGCTGGCCGTTCGGGCGGGCGGTGCAGTACGGGGAGGTGTTCGCCGTGCTCCAGCGGGTGGCCGCCGTCACGGGCGTGGAGGAGCTGCGGCTCTTCCCCGCCGACCCCATCACCGGCCGCCGGGGCGCGCCCGCCGAGCGGGTCGAGGTGCCGGCGGACGCGCTGGTCTTCTCCCACCAGCACCAGGTGGTGGTCACGGCGGTGGCCTCCGACGGCGGTGCGTCATGAGTGAGCGCAGCGAGCTCGTCATCGGAAGGTGCGCATGGGTCGAGGCCCCTGCCGAGCGGGGCGAGGCGGACGCATGACGCGTGCCGCCGTCCCGGGTCTGCCGAGCCCGCACCCCATCGGCGAGCTGCTGCCCGCCCTCTTCGCCGACGACGACCTCGCCCAGCGCTTCACGGCCGGCCTGGACACCGTCCTCGCCCCCGTCTTCGCGACGCTGGACAACCTGCCCGCCTACTTCCGGCCCCGCCTCGCGCCGGCCGACTTCCTCGACTGGCTGGCGACCTGGCTCGCGGTGGACGTCGACCCGGCCTGGCCGGACGAGGTGCGCCGCGCGGTGGTCGGGCGCGCGATGGAGCTCCACCGCTGGCGCGGCACCCGGCGCGGGCTCGTCGAGCGGCTGCGGCTGGTGCTGGGCGCCGGCGCCGAGATCACGGACGGCGGCGGCGTCTCCTGGTCGACCGCTCCCGGCGCCGCCCTGCCGCCCGGCGGGGGCGGTGAGGTGCTCGTCCGGGTCTGGCCCCTGAACGGACCGGAACCGGACGCGGAGCAGGTGCTGGCCGTCGTCAGGGCCGGCTGCCCGGTCCACCTGAACTGCCGGGTGGAGATCCTGCCCGGTCCGCCGGGGCTGCCCGGACGAGCGGAGGGCTGACGGATGCCGGTGTGCCCCGAGTGCGGGACGGCCAACGGAGAGGGCGACGACTTCTGCGGCAACTGCGGTGCGTACCTGGGCTGGTCGCGCAGCGCCGCGGCGAAGGCTGCGCCTGCGACGGCCGGGCCCGGGCCTGGGCCTGCGCCCGCGCCTGGGCCCGCGCCGGCGCCTGAGCCCGCGAAGGCCGAGCCCGCGCATGCGCCTGAGCCCACTGAGCCCGAGACGGCCCGCACCGAATCCACCTGGCGGGCGGTGTCGCGACGGGTGACGCGCGCGAGGAAGGAGCAGCCGCCCGCCCCGCAGGCGGAGGTGCCGCCGCTGCCGGTCCCCGAACCCGTCCCCGCCCCCGAACCGTCGCCGGCCGTCGAACCGAAGCGCGCATCGACGCCGGATCCCGCTCCCGCTGTCCCGGCCCCTGCTCCGGCTCCGGCCCCGGCCCCTGCTCCGCAAGCCGACCCGGTCGCCGTCGAGCCCGCCAAACCCCTCCCGGCCCGCCCCGTCGTCCGCCCCTCCGCAGCCGACGAGCTCCCCGACGGCCCGCCCTGCCCCCGCTGCGGCACGCCCAACCTGCCCGACCGCCGCTTCTGCCGCCGCTGCGCCGCACCGCTGACCCCGACTTCGGCCGCACCGAAGCTGCCCTGGTGGCGCACCCGCTGGCCGTTCCGCCGCCGGACGCGGATCGGCGGCTCGGGCAACGCGCTGCGCCGCACCATCGCGCTGCTCGCCCTGGCCGCGCTCGTGATCGCGGCGATCCTGCTGTACCCGGCGGGCCGGCGGGCCTTCGAGGACGTGCGGGACAAGCTCGGCAGCACCGCCGCGATCGCCCCCTCCCGCACCACGGCGAGCGCCGCCGTCGAGGGCCACCCGGCGACGGCCGCCGACGACGGCCTCACCAACACCTACTGGGGAGCACCCGCGGTCGGGGACTCCATCACCTTCGACTTCCGCACCCCGTACCGGCTCGTCGACCTGATCGTCCACACCGGCGGCACCGCGGACCCGCAGCACTTCCAGGAGCAGGCCCGCCCGCTCGTCCTGGCCATGGACGTCACCTCGTCGGACGGCACCGTGCACCGCCGGCAGGTCACGCTCAACGACCAGCCGGGACCGCAGACCGTGGCGACCGGGATCAGCGACGTCACCCAGGTGAGGCTCACCGTCCAGGAGGCCGCCGGCACCGCCCCCGGCCGTCCCATCGCCCTGGCGGAGGTGGAGTTCTTCAAGCGCGCCTGAGCCCCTTCGCCCGCCTATGCCCCGCCGTCGTGCCCGGCCTGGTGGACGTACGGGGTCGTGGTGCTGAGAACCGCGAACCCGAGGCGCTGGAGGATGGGCCGGCTCTGGTCGCTCGCGTCGACCTGGAGGTAGCGGTAGCCGAGGTCGGCGGCGATCCGGGCGCGGTGGGCGACCAGGGCCCGGTAGATGCCCCGGCCCCGCCAGGCGGCGACCGTGCCGCCGCCCCAGAGGCCCGCGAACTCGGTACCCGGGTACAGCTCCATCCGCGCCGAGCACACCGGCACTTCGCCGGCCATCGCGACCACCGTGCCGACCGTCCCGGGGTTCCGGTCGAGCCGGTCGAGCAGCCGCTGCCGCAGCCGGGCACTGCTGGTGCCGAACGCCTGCTCGTGGACCTCGGCGACGAGGTCCACCCCGGCGGCGTCGGTCACCTGGCGAAGGTGCACGCCCTCGGGCAGCGCGGCATCGGTGGGCAGGTCCGCGATGGCGGCGACCATGACCGCCTCCTCCGGCTCCGGCGTGAACCCGGCGGCCCGCAACCGCCGCCCGAGGTCGTCGGGTCGGTCGTGTGCGTACGCCTTCCACTCGAACTCGAGCCCCCGCGCGGTGAAGTAGCGCACCTGCGCGGCGATCGCCGCGTCCGCGCCGGCCTCGTCGAGGTCCGACCAGAGCACGCCGTTCCAGTCGTGCGGTGCGCCGACCTGCCGGAGGACGCCGCCGTCCCGCTCGATCCGGGCACCGGCGCTGTCGGGCTTCGCCTCACGTCGCAGCCGGCGGTCGAACAGGGCGAGCAGTTCTCCATGATCCATCCGCCCACTCCAGCACGGCGCCGACGGGCGCGCCAACGCTTTTCCGCCGGTCGGTGCCCATCTGCTCCGCTCCGCCCGCACCGCGGCCTCGTCGCTGATCGGAGGGCTCTCGCTCCGGCACGACGCCGCGTCCGGCGCCGGAAAATCCGAGGTCATCCCCTGCTTCTTCTGCTTGGATGCGGCCATGAGCGCAGCGGGTCATGGGAGTTCGGCGGGGGACGTGGCGGCGGGCATGACGGCGTTCCGCGACGCGGTCGTCGCGTGGGCGGCCGGTGGGGCCGGTGCGGAACACGCCCCGGAGCTGGG
>NZ_JBHWGD010000127.1:0-15552 GCF_042733235.1 Kitasatospora sp. NPDC059722 | reverse complement strand
GGCGGGCGACCGTTCCCGTGGCCGTCCACCTCGACCACGCGACGTCCGCCGGACTCGTCGCCGAGGCCGTCGACCTGGGCTTCTCCTCGGTCATGTTCGACGCCTCCGCGCTCGCCCACGCCGACAACCTCCGCCGGACCGCCGAGGTCGTGGCCCGCTGTCACGCGGCCGGGGTCTGGGTGGAGGCGGAGCTGGGGGAGATCGGCGGCAAGGACGGCGTCCACGCGCCGGGGGTGCGCACCGATCCGGACGAGGCGGCCGACTTCGCCGCCGGGACGGGCGTCGACGCGCTGGCCGTCGCCGTCGGCTCCTCGCACGCGATGGCCACCCGGGACGCCGTCCTCGACTTCGCCCTCATCGCGCGGCTGCGCGAGGCCGTGCCGGTGCCGCTCGTGCTGCACGGGTCCTCGGGCGTCGCGGACGAGGACCTGACCCGGGCCGTCGAGCACGGCATCACGAAGGTCAACATCGCCACCCAGCTCAACCGGGTGTTCACCGCCACCGTCCGGCGCGCCCTCGCGGACGACGTGCGGCTCGTGGACACCCGCCGCTACCTCGGGGCCGGCCGCGCCGCGACGGCCGCCGAGGTCGCCCGCCTGCTCACCGTCCTCCGGGCGAACCCTTCCTGAGACCGTCGAGCAAGGACCCCGCATCCAGACGTCCCGTCCGGATCCCCCGGCGGGAGCCCCACCGGAGAACGGAAGGTGACACGCCCCATGCCGTCCATGCGCCACCGCTTACGCCGCCCGCACCCCCGAGGCGTCCTGACCACCGTGCTCGCGCTGCTGTGCGCGCTGCTCGGCGCCGTCCCCGCGGCCCGCGCCGCGACGCCGTCGGCGGGCACGCTCTCGCCCGGCCACCGCACGGTGACCTGGCAGAGCCCCACCTACGCCAACGGCGCCGTGCCCGACCCCGCGCACTGCCCGAGCGCCGCCGCCGACCCGGACGGCAAGGTCTGCGACCGCTTCTCGATCACCGTCGACGTCCCGCCCGGCTACTGGCAGGGCCACCCCGACGGCGGCGTGCCGGTCTCGATCAGCTGGCCCGACCCGACCATGGAGTTCGACCTCTACGTCTACGACGGCGCGGGCCGCAAGGTCGCCGAGAACCAGACCGGCGCCGTCCCCACCACCGCCGTGATCCCGGACGCGTCGGGCACCTACCAGGTGCTGGTGGTGCCCTACTCCGTCAAGAACTCCTCCTACACCGCGACCGCGCTGCTCCCCGAGCCCACCACCGCCGGCGACGCGACCGGCATCGTCCGGGACGGCGACGGCTACCTGATCCAGGCGGGCGCGACGGCCCGCGCCCGCGTGGACTTCACCACCGAGGACGCCTTCCGCCTGCAGTTCAGCCCGGACGGCACCTTCACGGCCCCGCCCGTCGGGGAGATGATCGCGACGACTCCGCCCACCCTCAAGACGGTCGAGGAGCGCGACGAGGGCGACTACTACGCGATCAGCTCCGCGCACCTCACCCTGCGCGCGTACAAGCAGCCGCTGCGCTTCGCGCTCTACACCGACGACGACACCAAGCGCGTCTGGGAGGAGACCCGCGGCCTCACCTGGACCCAGGACGCGATGCAGCAGACCCTCGCCCGCGGGCCGCAGGAGCAGTTCTACGGCGCGGGCGAGCAGAACGGTTCGTTCTCCCACCGGGGCAGGACCGTCCACGTCGCCAACGACTACAACTGGAACGAGGGCGGGTTCAACAACTCCCAGCCCTTCTACCTCTCTTCGGCCGGCTACGGCGTCTTCCGCCACACCTACGCCCCCGGCACGTACACCTTCGGTGACCCGGTGCAGACGTCCGAGCGCGAACGCCGCTTCGACGGCTACTACTTCTACGGCCCGGACCTCAAGAACATCATCGGCGCCTACACCGACCTCGTCGGCAAGCCCTTCATGCCGCCCGTCTACGGCCTCGAACCGGGCGACTCCGACTGCTACCTGCACAACGCCAACCGCGGCGAGCGGCACACCCTGGACGCCCTCAAGGTCGCCGACGGCTACACCGCCAACCAGCAGCCGCTCGGCTGGATGCTCGTCAACGACGGCTACGGCTGCGGCTACGAGAACCTCCAGCAGACCGGCCAGGGCCTGCGCGACCACCAGATGCAGCTGGGCCTGTGGACGTCGACCGGCCTGCCCAACCAGGGCGAGGAGGTCAAGGCGGGCGTGCGGGTGCGCAAGCTGGACGTCGCCTGGGTCGGCCCCGGCTACAAGTTCGCGCTGGACGGCTGTCTGAAGGCCAAGGACGGCATCGAGCAGAACAGCGACGCCCGCGGCTTCGTCTGGCTCCCCGTCTCCTGGGCCGGCGCACAGCGCTGCGGCGTGCTGTGGAGCGGCGACCAGAAGGGCACGTACGACTACGTGCGCTGGCAGATCCCGACGTACGCGGGCGCGGCCATGTCCGGCATCGCGTACAACACCGGCGACGTGGGCGGCATCTTCGGCAGCGACCCGAAGGTGGAGACCCGGGACCTGGAATGGAAGACCTTCGTCCCGGCCATCATGACGATGGACGGCTGGGCGGCCGCCGACAAGCAGCCGTGGCGGGCGGGCGAGCCGTACACCTCGGTCAACCGGCGCTACCTCCAGCTCAAGGAGCGCCTGCTGCCGTACTTCTACACGCTGGCCGAGGAGGCGCACCGCACGGGCGTCGGCGCGGTGCGGCCGCTCGTGCTGGAGTACCCGGACGACCCGAACACGTGGGGCGACGCGGCGAAGTACGAGTTCATGAGCGGCAGCGACTTCCTCGTCGCGCCGGTGTACGACAACTCGTCCGTCCGCAACGGCATCTACCTGCCGAAGGGCACGTGGGTGGACTACTGGACGGGCAAGACGTACGAGGGCCCGACCACGGTCAACGGGTACCAGGCGCCGCTGGACACCCTGCCGCTGTTCGTCCGGGCCGGAGCCGTCGTGCCGATGTGGCCGCAGGGCACGCTGTCGTGGCAGACCCGCGACACCGGCCGGCTCTCCTACGACGTCTACGCCAAGGGCGGCGAGTCCTCGTTCACGCTCTACGAGGACGACGGCACGACGCGCGCGCACGAGCAGGGCGCGGGTGCCACCCAGGAGGTGTCGGTCCGCTCGGTCGGGCGCGGGCACGGCGTGACCACCGTGGACGTGGGCCCGAGCGTGGGCGACTACACGGGCAAGCCGGCCGCGCGCGCCTACGAGTTCACCGTCCACGCCGGGGCCGGGCCGGGCGCGGTGCTCCTGGACCACGAGCCGCTGGACGGCTACTCCTCGCAGGCCGGGCTGGACGCGGCGGGCGCGGGGTGGTTCTACGACGCGGCGGCGGGCGTGGTGCACGTGAAGACGCCGCAGCAGGCGACGGACTCGGGCTTCTCGCTGCTCCTGGCGGGAGCCGGACCGCTGGCGGGCTGAGCCTGGTCGAGCCGGGCCGAGCCGGGGGAGGGCGGAGGTCTTCGGACTTCCGCCCTCCCCCTTCTTCAGCTCGGCGAACTTGTTCGTAACGAACATGTTCGTTACCGTGGAGAGGACGCCGGCGACCCGAAGGAGCGGACATGACCCAGCGCAACCCGACCCCCGTCCCCGCCCACGTCCCGATCGCCGTCCTCGGAGCCGGCCTCGGCGGCCTGACCCTCGCCCGCGTGCTCCACGTCCACGGTGTCGAGGCCGCCGTGTTCGACCTGGAGGCGTCCCCCGAGGCCCGCACCCAGGGCGGCATGCTGGACATCCACGAGGAGTCCGGCCAGCGCGCCCTGCACGCGGCCGGCCTGTACGACGGCTTCCGCGCCCTCGTCCACGAGGGCGGCGAGGCCATGCGGCTGGTCGCCCCGGACGGCACCGTCCGGCTCGACGCCCCGGACGACGGCACCGGCGGCCGCCCCGAGGTGGACCGCGGCGCCCTGCGCGACCTCCTCCTCGGCTCCCTCCCCGCCGGGACGGTCCGCTGGGGCCGCAAGGCCACCGGCGTCCGGGCGCTCGGCGACGGCCGCCACGAGGTCGCCTTCGCCGACGGCGGCACCCTCACCACCGACCTGCTGATCGGTGCCGACGGCGCGTGGTCGCGGGTCCGCCCGCTGCTGTCCGACGCCGTCCCCGCCTACACCGGCATCTCCTTCGTCGAGGCCGACCTGCACGACGCCGCCGTCCGTCACCCCGAGGCCGCCGCACTCGTCGGCGGCGGGTTCTTCATGGCGCTCGCCGAGGACCGCGGCTTCCTCGGCCACCTCGAAACGGACGGCAGCATCCACGTCTACACCGCCCTGCGGGTGGGGGAGGAGTGGCTGGACGGCCTCGGCGCCGCTGATCCGTCAGCGGTCAAGCGGGCCGTCCTCGCCGAGTTCGACGGCTGGTCCGACGGCCTGCGCGCCCTCGTCGCCGACGCCGACGGGCCGCTCGTCGGGCGCCGCATCCACGCCCTGCCGGTCGGCCACCGCTGGGACCGCGTCCCCGGCGTCACGCTCCTCGGCGACGCCGCCCACCTGATGTCCCCGTTCGCGGGCGAGGGCGCCAACCTCGCCATGCTCGACGGCGCCGAACTGGGCGCGGCGATCGCCGCCCACCCCGGCGCCGCCGAGGCGGCGCTCGCGGCGTACGAGCGGGAGCTGTTCCCGCGCAGCGAGGCCTCGGCGGCGGAGTCGGCGGCCAACCTGGAGCGGATGTTCGGGCCGGAGGGTCTCCAGGGGATGCTCGACCTGGTCACCGGGCCCGCGGCCTAAGGTGGACGGCATGAGCAGCACCCCGACGCCCCGCCCCCGCAGCCGCCGCGAACGCCCGGCCAAGCCCGCCCTCACCTACGAGGGCATCGTCGCCGCCGCCGTCCGGATCCTGGAGGCCGAGGGACTGCAGCGGGTGACCATGCGTCGCCTCGCGCAGGAGCTCGACACCGGCCCGGCCTCGCTCTACGTGTACGTCGCCAACACGGCCGAGCTGCACGCGGCGATCCTGGAGGAGTTCCTCGGCGCGGTGGACCTCGCGCCGGTGCGGGCGGCCGGCGACTGGCGCGAGCGCCTGGCCGCCGTCCTCGGCTCGTACACCGGGGTGCTGTTCCGGCTTCCGGCGCTCGCCCACACCGCACTCGTCACCCGCCCGTCGGGCCCGCACTACCTCGCCGTCGTGGAGGCGCTCCTCGCGCTGCTGCACGAGGGCGGCGTGCCGGACGGGCAGGCGGCCTGGGGTGTGGACGTCCTGCTGCTCGTGGCCACCGCGACGGCCGCCGAACAGTCCGCCCGCGACGCCGACCCGGGCGCCGAGGCCGAACACACCGCCCTCGCCGAAACCCTGCTCGCCGCCACCGCCCCCGAGCACCCCCGCATCGCGGCCCTCGGCCCCGCCCTGCTCGCCGGCACCCCGGAGGACCGCCTCGCGTGGACCTTCCGCATGGTGATCAACGGGACGGCCGCCACCCCGCGTTAGTGCCCGTCAGTTGCCGTAGGCCTTCTTCTCGCGGGCCTCGCGCAGGGCGTGCCCCCACCAGCCGAGCTGGTTGAACAGCGTGGTCGCGGCGGCCGTCGCGCCGGCGGGCTCCTTCAGCGCGCCGGTCTCGTCGAACTGCCCCCAGCAGTTGTGGAAGCTGACCACGTCACGGACGGTCACGGAGTGCATCTCGGCGAAGACCTGCCGCAGTTGCTCCACCGCGCGCAGGCCGCCGGACAGGCCGCCGTAGGAGACGAAGCCGACCGGCTTGGCCGCCCACTCCTTCCCGTGCCAGTCGATCAGGCTCTTCAGCGAGGCCGGGAAGCTGTGGTTGTACTCCGGAGTGACCACGATGAAGGCATCCGCCTCGGCCAGCCGCGGCGAGACCCCGGCCAGCACCTGCGCAACCTCCTTGCCGGGGTTGTGGGACAGCTCGTGCGGCAACGGGTGGTCGGCGAGGTCGATCGCATCGACCAGCAGGTCGTCCCGCTCCTTGGCGAGCGAGGCGACCCAGTTGGCGACGGTCGGCCCGAACCGGCCGTCCCGGACGCTACCGGTGATGACGGCGAGACGGAGGGGCGTGGCGGACATGGGGAACTCCTCGACAGTCGGATCTGCACGCCCCGCTGCGGGGCGACGTCCATATGATCGAAGTTCAAGCGCACTTGACGTCAAGTCGCGTCCGGCCCTGGCGGCAGCTGTCAAGGAAGCCTGCTCCTCCTCCGTCGATGCGACCGGTCGTCACTACGGGGGTTCCGGCGCAGGGGTCCGGTTCGGGTTGCTCGGGCCGCTGCTGCTCGCCGGCCCGGAGGTGCGAACGCTGCAGGCCCTCCTCCTGTGCTTGCCCTGGTGGACTCGTGGCGGGGCGAGCCGTTCGCCGCCGTGCCGGTGCTCGCCGCCTCTCCCCCCAGGCCACCCAGCTGCGCGACACCCGGCTCGCCCTGCTGGAACGCGGAAACCCGTCCTCTGGCGTTCCGGCGGCACGGCGATAACATGAGTACTCCTCATGTTTGCCTCGGGAGGCTGCCATGCCGAACCGCCTCGACCTGCCCTCCGGATTCCGCTGGGGTGCCGCCACCGCCGCCTACCAGATCGAGGGGGCGGTGGAGGAGGACGGCCGCGGCCCGTCCGTCTGGGACGTCTTCACCGCGCGCCCCGGCGCCGTCCGGGACGGGCACACGGGAGCGGTCGCCTGCGACCACTACCACCGGTACGCCGAGGACATCGCCCTGATGAAGGGCCTCGGGCTGGACGGCTACCGCTTCTCCATCGCCTGGTCCCGCATCCTGCCCACCGGCACGGGGCCTGTGAACCCCGCCGGCCTGGCCTTCTACGACCGCCTGGTCGACTCCCTCCTGGAAGCCGGCATCACCCCGCTGCCCACCCTCTTCCACTGGGACCTCCCACAGGCCCTGGAGGACGCCGGCGGCTGGCTCAACCGCGAGACGGCGTACCGCTTCGCCGAGTACGCCACCCTTGTGGCCGACCGCCTCGGCGACCGGATCCCCGCCTGGATCACCCTCAACGAGCCCTTCGTCCACACCGTCTTCGGCTACGCCCTGGGCACCCACGCCCCCGGCCGCACCCTCATGTTCGAGGCCCTGCCCGCGGCCCACCACCAGCTCCTCGCCCACGGCCTGGCCGCCTCGCTGCTCCACGAGCGGGGCCTGGAGGTGATGCTGTCCAACAACCTCACCCCGGTGTGGCCGGCCTCCTCGTCACCCGAAGACGCAGCCGCCGCCGAGGCCTACGACGCCCTGCACAACCGCCTGTTCACCGACCCCGTCCTCCTCGGCCGCTACCCCGACCTCTCCGCCCTGGGCGTCCCCGACGACATCTACGGCGCCGTCTGCGACGGCGACCTCGACCTCATCCACACCCCGCGCCTGGACGGCCTCGGCCTCAACTACTACAACCCCACCCGCGTCGCCGCCCCCACCTCCCCGGGCCTGCCCTTCGACCTCGTCGACATCCCCGAGGCCCCCCACACCGCCTTCGGCTGGCCCGTCGTCCCCGACGGCCTGCGCCAACTCCTGGCCAGCCTGCGGAAGATGTACGGCGAAGCCCTCCCGCCCATCACCATCACCGAAAACGGCTGCTCCGTCGACGAGTCCACCACCCCCGATCACCCCCGCATCGACTTCCTCGCCACCCACCTCGACGCCCTCGCCCAAGCCATCGCCGAGGGCGCCGACGTCCGCGGCTACTACACCTGGTCCCTCCTCGACAACTTCGAGTGGGCCGAGGGCTACCACCAGCGCTTCGGCCTCGTCCACGTCGACTTCGAAACGCAGCGCCGCACGCCGAGGGCGTCGTACGCCTGGTACCGCGACCTGATCGCCGCCCATCGGGCCCGGGGTGACCGGTAGTCGGGGGCTGGGCTGTTGTGGCACCCGCCGGACTCGATTCAGGTCCGGTCGGGCTTTGCGAAGCATCTTTCGTGGCTGAGTGCGGCTTGGCGCGGCGTGTGGATCCGTGCCTGCGGCTCGGGGTCGGCGGAACCCGGTGGATTACGTAGTCGGAATGCGTAGTTCTACTGACGCCCGTGGGCCCCGTCGCCGGGGAGGCTTGCCCGGGGTGACAGGAGCAATCAAGAAGCGGATTACCTAGCGACCCTTGTCGGCGGCACGTGAATGCCGTCCGGGAATCCGCGCGAGGCCGGTTCCGACAGAGCACTCCAGCCGAATTCAAGGGCTGCCTGAATTTCCACAAGTGACACACAGTGAGGCGAATCCCTGCCCATGCCTGCAGACGATCTCCACCACGCCGCATCGCCGCCACCCGCCTTTCAGCCCCTCCAGGCGGACGACCCGACCGAAGTAGCCGGTTACCGGTTGTACGCGCGTCTGGGGGCCGGCGGGATGGGCCGGGTCTACCTCTCCTACACGCCCGGCGGACGCCCGGTGGCCCTCAAGGTGGTCCGCCCCGAGTTCGCCGAGGACCCCGAGTTCCGCCGCCGGTTCACCCGGGAGGTGGCCAACGCCCAGCGGATCCACGGCCTGTACACCGCCCAGGTGATCGACGCCGGTACCGAGGCCGACACCCCCTGGCTGGTCACCGCCTACGTGCCGGGCCCCTCGCTGCAGCAGGTGGCGCGCGAGCACGGCGGGCTGCCGGTGCGCACCGTGCTGCTGCTGCTCGGCGGCATCGCCGAGGCGCTGCAGGCGATCCACAGCGTCGACGTGGTGCACCGCGACCTGAAGCCCGCCAACGTGATGGTCGCCGCCGACGGTCCGCGGGTGATCGACTTCGGCATCGCCCGGGCCGCTGACACCACCGCGCTGACCGGCACCGGGGTCCGGATCGGCTCGCCCGCCTACATGGCGCCCGAGCAGGCCCAGGGCCGCCCGGTCACCCCCGCCACTGACGTCTTCGCGCTGGGCGCGCTGGCCGCCTATGTGGCCGGCGGCGTGCAGCCGTTCGGCGAAGGGCCGGAGACCGCGGTGCTCTACCGGGTGGTGCACGAGCCACCGGAGCTGGACGCGGTGCCCGCCGAGCTGCGCGCGCTGCTGGAGCGTTGTCTGGCCAAGTCGCCCGAGGACCGTCCCACGCCTGCCGAGATCATCGAGCTCGTCCGCAACCGCCCCGAGATCGGTGGGCAGTTGCGGTTCGCCGACGACTGGCTCCCCGCGCCGGTGGCCACCGAGATCATCCGCCGTTCCGACCTGCCCAGGACACTGCCGACCCCCACCGTCCTGGACTCGGTGCCCTCGCTCGGTACCCCGACGCCGGCGGCGGTTCCCCCACCACCGCTCAGTGAGATGCCCACCGCACGTGCGCAATATCCGGAGCAGACCGTTCCGATCGCCGGGGCTGCGCCGCCCCTCGCACCGCCGCAGGCCAAGGCGAAAGGCGTTTCCTGGAAGACCCTGGTGACCATCGCCGTGGTGGTGGCGCTCGGCGGCTCGCTGGCCGGGGTGCTGCTGACCCGGCACGACACGTCGACCACCAGCGGCAGCGACGTCGCCCAGGCCCCGGCCGCCGCGAAGTCCCCGGTCGCGTCGACGACGGCTCCCGCACCGACGGCTCCCGCAACCGCGCCCACCAGCGCGGCCACCGGTGCGCCCACCAGCGCGGCCGCCGGTGCGGCCAGCGCCGGCGCCTCGTCGGCCGGTGGCGCGCTCAGCGCACCCGGCTCGGTCGGCGGCGGCTCGGCGCCCGCGACAGCGGGGAGCTACACCCCGGTGGTGAACAAGGTCGAACTGACGATCCCGGCCAGCCTGTACGCCAGCCAGGCCTACCAGGTCGACCTGGCAGGCGGGAAGACGGCCCCTGCCGTCACCGCTCCCAAGTGGGCCCTCGCCCTGACGCACCAGAGCCCCACCGGTGGCGTCTCGGCCGACTCCTTCCGCGCGGCCGGCTTCGACCTCTCCGACTTCGCCGTGCTGACCGACCCGTCGTCCACCCCGGCCCAGTGCAACGCCGCGATCGACACCCAGCCCAGAGCCGACGTCGGCTTCGCCCAGGTGAACGGCGGCCGGTTGCTCTGCATCCGCGACCGCACCGCCAACAGCATCGCGATCGCGACCATCGAGACCGCCGACGTACAGACCGGCGAGGTCAAGCTCTCGCTGAGTACCTGGCAACGCAGCTCCTGACCCCGTCCGAGGGGGGAGGTGGCGGGCGGAGCAGCCGTTGGGCGACGACTCCCTCATGCCGTGTCGGGTGCCTCGCCGAGCAGGGCGCGGGTGAGACTCGTCCGGTTGGAGACACCGAGTTTGCGGTAGACCCGGCCGAGGTGGGTGTCGACCGTGCGCACGCTGAGGAACAGCGTGCCGGCGATCTCTCCGCTGGTCAGGCCGGTGCCGGCGAGGCGGGCGATCTCCTGTTCCCGTCCGGTGAGCAGGGCCAGCCCGGCCGGATCCGCCCCGCTCCGGGCATCGGACGGGACGAAGGCGGAGGGAGCAGCGGACGAAGCCAGCGCGGTGAACAACCGGCCGCGCTGGTGGGAGACTTCGTCGGCCAGCCGGGCCGAGCCGCACTGGTGGGCCAGCGCCGCGGCCTGGTCGAGCCACCCGGCCACCTGCTCGGTCCGCAGGCTGTCCAGCGTGAGCGCGGCCACCGCGACCAGCGTGCGGCCCATCTCGATGCGCTCACCGCCGACGGTGAAGTCCGCGACCGCCGCCAGCCCGCTGAGCCGAGCCTGCTCGACGTCCCCGCGCATCCGGTGGGCCCACATGCGTGTGCGCCCGGCGTACCCGCGACGGTTGGCGGAGGGCAGCTCGTCGACCCGGGCCTCGGCGAGGTGCGCCCAGTGCTCGGCCATCGTCCGGTCCCCGTCGGCAATCGCAGCCTGTGTCAGGGTCTCGTAGCAGCGTGGTTGCCACCAGGCAGTGACCCGGGGCAGGTGGACGCCGCCTGCGGCGTCCAGCAGCAGCCGGCTCGCCCGGGCCGGATCCCCGGTGATCAGCACGAGTTCGGCATGGGAGCAGCGGACGTTGACGGCCCAGGCGGTCGACTGACCGTCGGCGAGCGCCGCCGCGCGATCGGCCGACGCGAGCACCTCGCGCACCTCGGCGGAGCCGCCCCGCCACAGCAGGACCTGCGAGCGGAGCACCGCCAGCACTGCCCGGATCGCCGGGTTGCCGTCGAACTCGGTGTGCCGGTCGGCCTCGTCGAGCGTGGCCAGCGTGCGGCGCAGGTCCCCGCAGCGCAGCTGGGTGCCGGCCAGCGCCATCAGCAGCGCGGGCTGGATGTACGTCTGCCCGGTGCGCCGGGACAGCGCCGCGCCCCGGGTGAGGTGACGCTCGGCGGCGGCCAGGCGTCCGAGGGTTCCTTCGGCCGTGCCCACGTGGTACAGCGCCTCAAGATTGGTCAGGAGGGTGGCGTCGGAGACGGCGTCGACGAGTTCGACCGCACTGTCCGCGGTGCGGTCGGCCGCGGCGAGGTCCCCGGTGAACAGGTGGGCGAGCGACGCCTGGGCCAGGGACTTGGCCTCATTGACCCGGTCGTGGTTCCGGCGCGCGATCGCGGCGGCCGTCTCGGCGTGCTGCCGACAGCTCTCGTAGTCCTGCAGGTCGTAGGCGCAGTCGGCGAGTTCGGAGTGCAGGGCGGCCGCCGCGGCGCAGTCGCGGTCGGCCAGGGCCGTGAGCCCGGCACGCGCCACGGCGCCGGCCTCGCTGTAGCGGCCGAGTTGCCGTTCGGCCCGGCTCGCGTCGGCGAGTGCGGTCACGGTGTGGTTTCCGTGCGGCGGTCGGCCGGCCGCCGGTCGGCGCAGCGTGTCGAGCATCGCCCGGCTCTCGGTGGCGTCGCCGGTCAGCAGCCGCGTCTGCGCGAGCAGCACCTGCGCTTCGTGCCAGTGCTGCCCACCCTCCCGGAGCAGCGGCAGTATGACCTCGAGATACCCGGCCGACACAGCGGGGGAGGTGTGCAGCGCGTCTCGCGAGGCGGCGATCAGGGTGGTGAGGTGCTCCGGCTCGTTCGGGTCGAGGGACCGCGCCACATGGTGGGCCCGCCGGGCGATCGGCACCGCGAGCTTGGCCAGCGCGGCCGCCGAGCGGCGGTGCAGGTCCCGGCGCCGGCTGGGTTCGATCTGCTGGTACACGACCGCACCCACCGCCGGGTGACGCAGGACCATCTTCGCTCCGGCGTTGGCCGGCCGTACCAGGTCGAGGCCGGTGAGCAGGTCCAGAGCCCGCATGGTCTCGGGCAACTCCAGCCCCAGCGCGGCGGCGAGCAGCTCCGGGTGGAACGAGTGATCGAACACCGCCGCGGCGTGGAGCACGGTGAGTGCGGTGTCATCGAGGCCGGCCAGCTCACCGAGGATCGCCGTACCGGCCGCGGCCATCGCCTGGCCGTCGGAGGCCATGATCGTGAGGTACTGCGGATTGCCCTGGCCCTCGCGGTGGAGCTTCTCCAGGTCGGGACGCTCGCCGAGCAACTCCCTGGTCGCTGCCGGGGAGAGCGGCCCGAGCTGCCACACGTCGAGCAGGCCGGCGGATATCGCGCGGGACAGCACGGCGGCGAGCGCGGGCGAGAGCTGGCGCTGCCGATAGGCGAGCAGACAGAGCAGCGGGCCGTTGGCGGTCGCCTGGAGCACCCGCTCCAGGCCCGGGATCCGATCGGCCGCAAGATGGTGCAGGTCGTCCACGGCGACCACCGCCGCGCCGTCCCGCGTCACCTGCTCGCGCACGTCGCAGGGCTCGTCCAGCAGCGACCGCAGGCCCGGGAACGCGGGTGCGCTCGCGTACTGCCCCTGGGCCGCGTCCACCCGGACCCCTGCGGCCCTGGCGTGTGCGACGGCCGTGGACATCAGCGCGCTCTTGCCGATGCCCGGCTCCCCGACCAGTGCGATCGCCCGTCCGCCCGCCGTCGTCAGGTCACCCAGTACCTCCAGCAGCGTCTCGATCTCCCCCGCCCGCCCGAACAGTTGACGCCCTCTGGCAGCCATCCTCCAGGCCGGCGAACCCTCGAGGATGGATCCGCCGTCCTGCATTCCATCCGACATGACCGGCACATTAGTCGCACCGAATGACAGAATCACCAGCCCTCCACGGCGCTCGCATGCTTGACGACACGTGACCACCGACTGGGCAGTGCTCCCCGCGCAGGCCTCGCGCGCCAGGGTGCGAAACCGGTCGGACACGGTCATTCGCCGGAGAGGCGGGCCGTTCGAGGGTCAGGCGGTCAGCGGGCCGTACTCGTCGTGGCGGCGCAGCCAGTGGGTCTCCTCGCCCTCCTCGTGCCGGCCCAGCGGCGTCCGGTCGAGGAGGCCGTAGTAGGCCATGGCGGGCTCAAGGCCGCGTGCGGTGGTGACGTACGTCCGGTGGACGGTGCCGTTCGAGAGCGCGTAGGCGCTCAGCCCGGGTCCCTCGGTCACGTACCCGGGCACGTCGGTGCCGCAGGCCTCCGCCATCTGCCGGACGGTCGGCGGGATGTCGCCAGCGAGGAACGGCCCCAGCTCCTCCGCGGTGTACTGGAAGCCGAGGTCGCGGTGGAAGTCGCTGCCGGCGGTGGAGACCCAGTCGAAGCCCCAGCCCATCCGCTCCCGGTAGGCGAGGAGCTTGGCGATCGGCGCCCGCGAGGAGCAGATCAGCGTCACGTCGCGGGCTTTCAGGTGGACCGCGTTGGGGTCGAGGGTGTCCGCGATCGAGGAGCAGACCGGGCATCCGGCCTCGTACGGCGGGCCGAACATGAAGTGGTAGACAAGCAGCTGCGAGCGCCCGCCGAAGAGGTCCGCGAGCGACTTGGTCCCGCCCTCGGTCTCGAAGCCGTAGTCCTTCTCGACCGGCACCCAGGGAAGCTCCCGCCGCTTCCGCGCGAGCTCGTCACTGCGTCGGGTGAGCTTCTTCTCCTCCGCGAGCAGCTCCGCTCGCGCCGCCTCGAACTCCTCCTGCGTGCCGATCCTGTGCTCGGGCATGACCTTTCCCTCCTGTGTGGGAGCAGAACGCCACATCGCGGCGTGCGGTCACCCGCAGTGGCAGCCGGCCGTGCCTGCCACCGGCTACCCGTCCGGCCATACATCCACCGTACGCGCGCGGCGGCGGGTGCTCGAAGCCAAGCCGAATCGCCTGTGCGGTGACGTGATCGCGCGGCGGGATCCCCGGTCCCTCCGGGGCCGTCAGCGCGGGGCCGACCCGGCGGGGAACGGGGCGCCGTGACCCGGGACGATGACGTGGGCCCCGCTGACCCCGTACGCCCCGGTCGGTCGAGGGTTGCCACCAGCGCTTCGGTCTCGTCCACGTCGACTTCGCGCCGCAGTGCCGCAGCGCCGCACCCCGAGGGCGTCGTACCCCATCCACCGCGACCTGATCGCCACCTACCGGGGGCGCCGGCCGCGGTGGATGGCGCTTCGAAGGTTTCGGTCCGGGGACGCAATTCTGTCGGTGGCGGTCGTCATGTCCTCGGGCTGCCCGGTTCCTAGGGTGGAGGCACTGGGAGACACCGGACGCGTCGGTCCGGACGGTGTGGCACGTGGTTGCCGGAGTCGTTCGTCCCCGCCGTTTCGCGCATCCGAGGAGCACCATGACCGCCACGCTGACCGCCATCTCTCCCGCGCACGCCGTCCGCGAGCTGACCGTCGTGGGGCCGGAGGGTCTCGTCGAGCTGGCCGTTCCGGTCACCGTTCCGGTCGTGGGGCTCATTCCGGCGCTGGTCCGGTGCGTTGCCGGAAGCCAGGCCGGTGACGGGGACTGGGCGCTGCGGCGTCTCGGCGGTGCCCCGCTCGGACCCGGTGACACGGCCGTTTCGCTGGGGCTGCGGGACGGGGAGGTCCTGCACCTGTCGTGCTAGCCGGTTGGGCCCTGTGCCGTCCACCAGGCCCTGGGATCGTCGCAGCCTCCGACCGCGAGCCGCTCGCCGTAGCCCTGCTCGACGAGGCAGCCGCCCCGGTGGGCGTGGATCCGGAGCCGGGTGGTGGACCGCCCGGCGGGGGCGGCGCCGGGTGTGGTCCACCGGGGAGGGGCGGTGACGTCCGCGAACGTCCATGACTGGTCCGGGCTCGCCTGCTCCGGGCTGCTCCCGGCCCGCTCGTGTGCGAGGTAGACCGAGCCGTCCGGATCCGTGGTGAGCACCAGGGGGCCGGTCCCGTCGTCACCGGTGCTCGGCAGGAGCGACTGGAGGACGAGTTCGTCGCCGGCGGTGGGCCGTACGAGCCACTCCTGGTTCTCCTCGGCGTTCTCCGGCATCGCGGTCACCGCGGCGCCGTCGGCGGCGTGCGAGGCGTCCGCTCCGAACGCCGTCATCCTCAGTCCGGACTGGTCGGCCGTCAGGTTGCCGAGCCCGCGCAGTGTTCGGGGGACGGGAGGGGCAGGGGCGGCCGCACCTTCGGGTCCGGCGGCCAGGCCGGCGAGCAGGAGGCAGGGGAGCAGGGCGAGCGCGGCGGTGGCCTTGGTGGCGGCGAGCGCGGGTCGGTAGGTCAACTCGGCTGATCCTCGGTGGAGTTCGATGGCGAGGGGCCGCCCACCGGAGCGAACCGGTGAGCGGCCCCTCGCCGTGTGGGGACGCGATCAGCTCCTGGGCGAACCGTCGGTCAGCTGCGCCTGGATGGACGTCATCACGGCGGCATCGGTCAGGGTGGTGGTGTCGCCGACTTCGCGGCCTTCGGCGATGTCGCGCAGGAGGCGGCGCATGATCTTGCCGGAGCGGGTTTTGGGGAGTTCGCCGACGACCTTGATCTGCTTGGGTTTGGCGATGGGGCCGAGGGTGCGGCCGACGTGGG
>NZ_JBHWGD010000126.1:0-15683 GCF_042733235.1 Kitasatospora sp. NPDC059722 | reverse complement strand
CCCCAACGCGCGGGGGGGGGCGGCCCGGGGGGGGGGGGGGGGCCCCCCCGTTGCCGGTGGCCGCCGTCCACGACGGCTCGACCGACGGCACCGCGGCAGCGGCCCGGAGCGTGGACGACCCCCGCGTCCGCGTCGTGACCCAGCCCAACCGGGGCAAACCCGCGGCCCTCAACTCCGGTGTCGCGCACGCCGCGCACGACGTGATCGTGATGGTCGACGCGGACACCGTGCTCGCCCCCGGCGCGGTGGCGCGCCTGACCGCCGCCTTCGCGGACCCGCGCGTCGGCGCGGTCGCCGGCAACACCAAGGTCGCCAACCGCACCGGGCTGCTGCCGCTGTGGCAGCACCTGGAGTACGTCATGAGCTTCGGCCTGGAACGCCGGCTGTTCGACCTCTTCGGCGCCGGTCCCACCGTGCCGGGGGCCATCGGGGCGTTCCGGCGGTCGGCACTGGACGCCTGCGGCGGCATCAGCGCCGACACCATCGCCGAGGACACCGACATCGCCATGGCCCTGTGCCGGGCGGGGTGGCGCGTCGTCCACCGCAGCGACGCCCACGCCTACACGCACGTGCCCACGACCGTACGGGAGTTGTGGCACCAGCGGTACCGCTGGGCCTACGGCACCCTGCAGTCCGTCTGGAAGCACCGGCGCGCCGTCGGGGAACCCGGTGTGGCCGGCCGCCTGGGCCGCCGCACGCTCCCCTACCTGGTGCTCTTCCAGCTCGCGCTCCCGCTCACCGCCCCGTTCCTGGACGCCGCCGCGCTCTACGGGCTGGCCCTGGGCACGAGCCCCGCGCCGGTATCCACCTGGGTGGCCTTCTGCCTCGCCCAACTCGCCCTCGCGGCCTACGCCCTCCGCCAGGACCGGGAGAGCCTGCGCCACCTGTGGCTCGTGCCCCTCCAGCAGACCCTCTACCGCACCGCCCTGTGCCTGGTCACCATCCACGCCCTGGTCAGCGCGGCACTCGGCGCCGGCCCGCAGTGGCAGAAGAACCACCCGAGGGCGCAGACGGAAGCGCGGGCGGTCCCGGCACCGGTGTAGCCCGCCGGAGCGCCCTCACACCCGGAGGTACCTGCACCGGGGTCAGCAACACGCGAACCTCCAACCGGAGCGCCCTCACACCCGGAGGTACCAGCCGCGGGACGAGAGCAGCCGCGCGAGCGGCACGTAGAACAGCAGCAGCCACAGCACCGCCCACACGACGCTCGCCAGCGGTGCGGGCATCCACGGGGCGAGGCCGGCTTCGGGGAGGACGCTCCACACCGTCCCCTCCTCGCCGTGGTACCGGAGTGGGAGGTAGTCCAGTGTGTCCGTGACGAGTTCGGAAAGGACGTAGAAGAACAGCGGATTGCGGCCGAGGGCCACCAATGTGTCGCCCACGGGCGCGAGTCCGCGACGGACGGCGGCGGTGCTCCGCGCGGCCGGCGCGGCCGACGTGTGCGGGCTGTCCGGCGAGGGCCACAGCCCGCCGTCGAACGCCAACAGCACCAGACCGAAGCCGACGGTCATGATGCCGATGGTCACGAGGGCGTACGACGGGGTCCACAACTGCTTGCCGATCGGGATGACCGGACCCAGTGCGAGGCCGGCCCCGACGCACGCCACCCCGACGACGGTCAGCAGGGACACCCGCCCGCGCACGCCACCGACCGTGTCGTAGCGCCGCTTGTTCCGGACGATGTCCATGCCGACGACGAGGCCCGCCCAGCAGTTGACCACGGCCACCAGCGTCGACACGAGGCCCTCCGGGTCGAACCTGCCGCCGTCGAAGTTGTGCTCGACGCCCCACAGACCCGTGTCGACGTAGGCCTCCAGCGAACAGTCCGGCGTCAGCGCGCGGACGTCGGCGCATCCGGACCAAGGGCTGTGGAAGGTGTACGTCGCCACGATCCAGACGGCGACGCACACGACGGGGAACCCTCCCAGCAGGAACCCGCGGGCCAGGACCCGGGCCACGGGGCGGCGCGCACCCCCGATGACCGCCGGGCCGGCGGCGGGCCGCACCGACCAGGCGCACGTGACGTACAGCAGCGACACCGCGAGGTACACGACGGCCAGTCGCTGCAGCACACCGACGAACCGCAGGTGCTCCAGTACCTCCCGCAGGAACGGAAACGCGTTGAGGAACATGCCGATCGCGTACAGCAGGACGGTTCGGCGAACGATGCGCGGCAGGAACCGCCGTCCGCCCGGCCCCCGCGGGTCCGAGGGGCGGAGCAGGGCCGACATGGACACCGGCACCGCCATGCCCAGGATGAACAGGAACCCGGGAGCGACCAGGTCGGCGACCGTCAACCCGAACCCCTTCGCGTGCAGCAGGGCGGGAGCCGCGATCTCCGCCACCTGGCTGCCGATGAGGATGCGCAGCACGACGAGGGTGCCGCGAAACGCGTCCAGCGCTTTGAGGCGGCGGCGGACGGCTCCGGCAGTCGGGCCCTCCGCGACCGGCACTCCTGGAACGGTCACGCTCGGGGCCGGTTCCATCTCCCGCCAACTCCCGATTCGCTCGACGGCCGCAGGCATCAACTCTGCTACGGCAACGAGCCCGCGGGTGGGAGGGACACGGCGAGGCCGCCCTGCCACACGGGGCCGGGGCGGCCTCTCCCTACATCGTCATCGGTCCCTCGGCGGGACGTGTCACCAGCTGAAGTAGCCGTGCGACATCCAACCGGTGACGCCGCTGTCGACGTCGTAGACCAGGTCCCACTGGCCGTCACCGGACACGTCGCGGTGCGCCAGGCGCTGGCCGGTGTAGCAGAGGCCGAGGATCGCGCCCGAGGTGCTCGGGTCGGAGCGGAGGCGGACACCGTCCCCGGTGCAGTGGCCGTAGACGTCGTCGGCGTAGGCAGGCGTGGCCAGCGTAGCGCCGCCGATGGCGACCGCGACCGCGAGGCCGACCGCTGCCATGGTGCGCTTCCCCCGTGCTGCGAAAGACACAGTGTCTCCTCAATGAACCATGTAACGCCAAGTCAGATGATCTTGGCGCCAGAGAACATAACATGTTCATGATCTTCAAAGGGCGGCGAGAAGGCTCTGATTGACGGATCATCACACTCCTTCACACCCCCTCCCCACCAAGGCGGTAGACGGTGATGCCGCCGCCGCTGCGAACCGGGGCGTACCCGGCGGAGGCGAGCGCGCGAAGGGCGTCGGCCTCCTGCCGCGCGGGGAAGAGTCCGTCCTGCGGCCGGTCGTACGCGGCGACCCACTCGGGCCTCACGCCGGGCCCGCCGGGATAGCGGGGGAAGAGATAGACCTCGGCGCGGGCGGTCAGTTGGGGGGCGAGCCCGTTCGCGGCGGCGACCCGGGCGCCCTCCGGGATCCGGCGCTGGACGTCCCGGACGGTGTCGGCCGTCGCGTCGGACTGCCAGGTGGCCGGCCGGCCGAGTGCACCGAGGGGCTGGGTGGGCAGGGTGGCCGCGGTGACCGCGAGTGCGGCGCCGACCAGGCTCACCTCACCCGCACGCTCCGCCGCCACCTCGGCCACACCCCGACCGCCCCGCGCCGTCTGCTGGCACCGGCGGAGGCGAGCCGGGTCGGGTGACGGCCCGGCAACCGGCCGGCCGCGCGGCCGGAGCGTGCACTCACCGCCCGGTGCTCGGCCGAGGGAACGCCTCGGGAGAGTAAGAAGACCATCCGGTTCACCACCGGCGTCATCGGCCCGCACACCACCTGCGCGTAGCAGGTCGCCGACCGGGCCGGTTCGCCCTGGTTCACGGCGCATTGGGGGCCGGCGGCGGCGCGCGTTCGGTGCGGCGCGCCCCGGGCGTGCGGTGGCGGGGCGTCGGCGCGGCCCCGGCCGTCACCGCCCCGCCACGCGCGTGCGGCACCCCACGCACGCGTGGACGCCGCGGGCGCCGTAGCGGTGGATCGGCGACCCGCACCCGGCGCACGGACCGACCTGCCACGCCTCGCAGCCGTGCGCGACGGCGGCGGCTTCGCGCTGGGGCTCGGTCACGACGAGCCTGCGCTCCTGGCGGGGCACTCTGAACAGTCTCTCGGGTACCTCGTCGAGCGTGTGCAGGCCGGCGCCCGCGGAGTTCCCGTGCCGGGGGCGGGGGTCGTCGAAGGTGAAGGTCTCCTCGCCGTAGCGGCAGGTCGGGTCGAGCTCCTGGCGGGTGTAGGTGATCCCGGCGTCGGGGGCCGGCTGATCGACGGCGCCTTCCTCCTCATCGTCCGGACCGAAGGCCTCGTGCCACCGGTCCCGGTCGGCCGCGGGCACCCACATCCGTGAGACGGAACGCGGGTCGCTCTGGCTCGGCACCCGCATCGGCACGAACTCGCCGTCGGCGCTGGCCACGACGAGCTCGTCGACCTCGGTGGGCGGCTTGGCCGGCAGGCACAGCGCCGGGAGGTACCACCCGGTGTGGAAGCGGTTGCAGAAGCTCCCGTTGACCGGGCAGGGCCGCTCGCTGCTCGGCAGGCACTTCCACTGCTGCAGGTGCCGCACCCCCGCGCGGACCACCATCGCGAGCGAGGAGGCGATCTCCCGCCAGCCGAAATTGTCGACCCGGGCCCACGGCGCCCGCTCGACGGCGGCGGACCGATCGGTGTCGGTCACCCACAGCGGGACGATCCCCTGCTCCGCGGCCCTGCGGGAGCGCCGGCGCACCGTCTCGGCGCTGATGGGCGCGTACTGGGCCTCCCAGCCGATCCGCAGGCCCGACTCGCCGGTGACGAGGACGTCGGTGCGGATCCGGCCGTCGGCCGCCCGCGCCTCGACCTCCGCGCGCAGGCCGTGACGCTCCGCCGCGCGCGCGATGCGTTCCTTCATCGCGTCCTGCTTCGCGCTCTCCTCGGCGGTGGGAATGTGACGCACCGGAAGGTGGGCGGCCACCCACACGGTGCGGCCGCCGACGGTTCTCCGGCGGATCGTCATCCAGGGAGCACGATCGTCCTCCTCGGCCTGGCAATAGCCGTCGCGGTGGTGCTCAAGGCACTCCAGCAACTCGCGCTCGCGCCGGTCGATCGGAGCGGTGATCTCCGCCAGCAGGCCGGGCCGGTCGGGATGTCCGAGGTCGGGCAGGGTCAGGTTGATCTCGATGCCGTACGCGGTGTGGAAAACGCCGTTCGCCATATCCGGAGAGTAGAAAGGGCGACCGGAAATTTGAATACCACCGCGAATGTTTAAATCGGCGGAACAATCCCGCGAAATGCGCCGGGGCCGGCCGCGGTCACTCCTCGAGTGCTGCGGCCGGCGGCACAGTCGAGCCGGAGATCCGCGACGTTGTTCGTCTCCGGCGTCCACGCCGCGTACAGATCCCCCTCCTTCACCCCCGCCGTACCGTCGTTGAAGACCACCCCGATCCAGTTCCCCGATAAACGCAGCCGCTTCACACCGTTCGTCTCATCCACCCAACTCCCCGCCAGACCACCGTCCTTCACCACCGCATGCCCATCCGTGGTCAGGACGCCGAGCCAACTCGAAGTGATGACAACTCCGCAGACCTTCCGGCGCGCGGGCCCGGACACTGCCAGGATCGGCGCACCGACCACGACAGCTCCTGCCCCGCATCACAGCCCACCGGCCCGAAGGAGTCCCGCCTTGAGCCTGCCTGCCGACGCCGCCGACGCCCCCGTCCGCCTGCACGCCTGGTCGATCCCGGAGCGGGAGTACGCGCGCCAGGAGGAGCGCCGCGGCCGCCGGCACGCCTACACCCGGCTCGATCCGGTCCGCACCGCCCTGGTGGTGATCGACATGGTGCCGTTCTTCGACGGGCCGTACGCGCGCGGCGTCGTCCCGCAGATCCAGGCCCTGGCGGACGCCCTGCGGCGCGCCGGCGGCCTCGTGGCCTGGGTGCTGCCGGGGGCGGGTGGACCGACGGCGGCCCGCGAGGAGTTCTACGGGCCCCGGGTCGCCGAGCTCTACCGGACCTCCGGGGGCAGCGGCCCGCTCGCCGGGCGCCTGCGGCCCGAGTTCACGGTGGACGAGGAACGCGACCTGATCGTCGAGAAGGACGCGATCAGCGCCTTCTTCCCCGGCTTCTGCCCGCTGCCCGGTCTGCTGGCCGAGCGGGGCATCGACACCGTGCTGGTATGCGGGGTCGTGACCGACGTGTGCGTGGCCGGGTCGGCGCGCGACGCCTTCACCCTCGGCTTGCGCGTGGTCGTGGTGGCCGACGGAACGGCGACCCGCAGCGATGAGGTCCACAACGCCACCTTGCTGACCCTGTACCGGTCCTTCGCCGACGTGCGCCCCACCACCGAGGTCCTCGACCTGATCGGGGCGGGGCACCCTGGACCTTCCGCCGTCGCCGTACCGGAGGCCGGCATGACGCCGTGAAGCGGGTCGGGTTCGACGACCCGGGCGTACGCACAGCGGCCCCGGGCCGGGCCGTGCTACATCTGCCGCCGGCCGGCCGGGGACCCGGAGTTCCGGCACGGGGCCGTCCACCGCACCCACCGGCTGCGCACCGCCCCGGTCGTCACCCGCCCGGGTGACAACGGTGGTGCGCCCGGAGGTTGACCGCCGATCATCGGCTCGGTCGCGGCCCCGGCACCGGGCCGTCACACGGCGCCACGCGCTGCGGCGGCAGGAACGTCGGGCCGCTTGATGCCGCACCGGCCGCCAACACCCCCCGCGCCGCCACCAGGTTCGCCGCGGCACGGCGCAGGTGCCAGGCGGACAGGGGGACGGACGCGGCGCACACCGGCCGGTCCCACCGCGCGGCCGCTTCCGCCGCGGCCGCCGCCACGCCGAGCAGCGCCCCGGCCTCGGTCATCGACCGGCTGACCTGCGAACTGCGGGCCTCCGCCGCAGTCCGGCGCAGCAGGATCGCGAGGTCCTGCGCGTCGGGGATCCCCTCGGCCCAGTCGTATCCCCAAAGGGACAACTCGCGTGCGCAGCGGACGATGTGCCGTGCGTGGCGGTCGGGCCAGGTGGTGGGTGGGGGTGGCGTGGGCAGGTCGTCGTCGTTCGGCACTCCTGCATGATCGACCGCAGACGGCCGGCGGGGGAGGGGAACCGCGGATTCTGTTGACGACCCGTTGCACGACTGCCGGTGCGGAGCGCTACAGTGCGCCCTGTCGTGTGCCCCGTCCGGCCGTCGGGCGGGCGTCGGGCGGGCGTCGATCCCCTGATCGGGCAGGCTGACCAGCGCAGTCGTCGGTGCGCGCGAGGGCGGGGACGTAAGATCATCTCCGTTCGCGGGCCCCCGAGCGGTCGAGAACGAGCTTCCCGGGAAAGGGGACCCACCGATGGAAACCGGTACCAAGACCGAGGCCGAGGCCACGACAGAGACCCAGGCCACCGAGACCGAGGCCACGACCGAGAACAGCAGCGGCCCCGACAGGATGACCCGCGTCCTGCTGGTCATATGCGGCGTCGTCCTGCTGGCCACCGTCACCACGGCCGGTCTCTGGGCGACGGGCGTCCTCAAGCCGCACCGGACGCAGGCGGTCTGCAGCGGGCCCGGGCCCGCCGGCCCGCCCGAGTACGCGGCCCTGTGCGCCGCCCTCAACCGCCCCGACCTGCCGGCCCTGCTCGGCACCCCGAACGACCACGTGTCGAACGCCGCACCCGGACTCTCGGACGGACTCGCGATCGCGGAGGTGCGCCTGGAGCACTACGTCGTCGCCGTCAGCGACGCCCCGTGGGCCGTCTCGTCCCTGGGCGACAGTCCGAACACCGAGCGCGTCACCGTCCTCGGGCACCCCGCGGTGACGTCCTCGGGCCACGCGCTCGCGCTCCTCGGCGGCAAGGACAAGCAAGGCCCCCTCACCCGGAACCTGACCGTCGCGACGAACCCCAAGGACTCCACCGGCAAGGCCTACCAGTTCTCCCTCTTCCGGCAGGACGGCGGGACCCCCAACGACGCCGACCTGCGCCGGGTCGCCGAGACGGTCCTGCCGACCCTCCCTGGCTGGGTCCCCACGCAGTAGCGTCGCCCGGGGCACCGACGGAGAACGTCGTCATATAGGCACGGCGCCGTCCGACGCGGGCTCGCACAAGCGCGTCAGCGCGGCGTGGTCCTCGCCCCCGGGTCGCCCGGCAGAACGCGGGTGTGACGGCCGCCCCACTGCCCCGCGCCGCCGACACCCGCCGCGGGGTGCGCACGGCTGTCGGCGGCGGACGGCCGGTCAGCCGTGCGAGGGCGGCCCGGGCCGTGAACTCACAGGTTCTTCTCCAGTGCCGCCAGGTAGTTGCGCATCAGGTGGTCGCGCACGCCCTCGCCCGTAGGCTCGAAGGCCGCGGATGTCAGGCCCCTGGCACGGTTGGCGATGCCCGAAAGGAGGCTGCTGGCGCCCTCGTGAATGGTGCCGGTGGAATCGATGAAGCGCAGGGCGTCGGTGTGGGTGAAGGCCGGCTCGGGCGGGAGCTGGGGGACGATGTCGTTGTTGTTGACGAAGCGGTAACTACGGCCCTTGAGCGCCTTGTTGTACGCCGCGGTGAGCATGCGGTCGCACGTGCGGGGCTGGCCGAAGGTGACCACGCCGTCGGCGGTCAGCCGCGGGTCCTCCAGGGTGAGGCGGGCGGCGGCGAGCATCGCCAGGGCGCCGCCGAGGCTGTGACCGGTGAACCAGATGGTCTGGCCGTCGGTGCGCAGCTCGCCGATGGCCTTGCGGACGTCGGGGAAGACCGATTCGAGGGCCTCGGCGAAGCCGAAGTGGACGTAGCCGGTGCCGCCGGGCCCGGGCCAGGGTGGGGTGCTGGAGTCGGTGAGCCAGTCACGGATCTCCTTGGGTTCGGTGCCGCGGAAAGCGATGACGATCATCCGGTCGCTCGCCATGGTGTACGCCTGGGTGTCCTGCAGCGGAAACGGCGGAGTGAACCGGGTCTCGTGGTGGCGCACCGTGTCGAAGCCCCAGTCCCGGGCCTGCCGGTCGATGGCGGTGTCGTCCTGGTAGGCGAGGGCCGCGGCTCTGGCCAGGCAGTAGGCGTGGGCGAGGCTGTAACCGGTCGCGGTCCGGTCGAAGGTGGTGGGTACGGCCACGGTGGGAGCTTCCTCTCTCCGGTGGGACAGTGCCCCTCGTTCGTAGCGGAAGCGTCGGCCGCCGCCGGGGCGGCAGCGCCCTGGAGTCACCCGGACAGGCGCTCGAAGCCCACAACGGACGGGCATGCCGCTTGCCGGAACACCCGCCCGCAGCGGCATCACACCGGGACGGCCTCGACCACGGACAGCACCGTCGGCGTGGGGAGGATCCGGGACAGGCGCAGGCCGGACCGGTCGAAGAGCTCCGCGAAGTCCGCCTCGGTGCGCTCGCGGCCCGTGAGGGAGGTCATCATCATCAGGTCCAGGCTCTTCGCCTGGTGGGGCGCGTTGTCCCGGGGGACGACGGCGTCCAGGACCAGGAGCCGGCCGCCGGGGCGCAGGGCCCGGCGGCAGTGGCCGAGCAGGGTGACGCACTCGTCGTCGTCCCAGTCGTGGGTGATCCGCTTGAGGAGGAGGACGTCGCCGGTGGGCACGGCGCTGAAGAAGTCGCCCTCCGCCGTGGTCCAGCGGCCCGTGATCTCCTTGTCTCCGTCCAGCCGGTTTCCGGCCAGGACGTGCGCCCGGTCGTAGAGGACTCCCTCCAGGCCGGGGTTGCGGCGCAGCACCTCCAGCAGCAGGCCGCCGTGGCCGCCGCCGACGTCCACCACCGTTCCGCTGTCCGGGAGTTCGCAGGCGGCCGCGATGGCGGCGTTCTCCGGGTCGGACATCGCCGCCATGCCGACGTGGAAGACGGCGGCGGTCTCCGCGTCCCCGGCGAAGTGGTCGAAGAAGGGCTTGCCGAAGACGGCGTCGAAGGCCGTGGTGCCCTCGGTGAGGCAGTGCACCATCCGCTCCGCGGGCAGCCAGAAGGTGCGGTCGGTGAGCATCCGCACCGCGCTGCGCGCGGAGTACGGGACGTCGCTGCGCAGCGCCTGCCCGGTTTCGGTCAGCGTGAAGCGGCCGTGCTCGTCCTCGGCGACGACGTCCCGGGTGGCGAGCAGGCGCAGCACCCGGTACAGGTTGCGGGCGTCGGTGCCGGTGGCGGCGGCGAGTTCGGCGGCGGTGGCTGGGCCGTCCGCGAGGGCGTCGGCCACCCCGGTCTCGGCGGCGGCGCGCAGGGCGGCGGGGAAGACGAAGCCGAGGGCCTCGTCGATCAGGAAGGCGGCCGAGCGGCGCAGGCTCTCCTCCGCCGCCGTCGGTGCCCCGCCCTCGGTCGTCCGGTCCTCGTCGTGCGGCATGCGTCCTCCGTCAGGTGGGCCTCCGGTGCGTGCGCCAGGATACTGCCCGGTGTCACGAGCGGTAAGCACACGGTGACGTCCCGTCAGTCGCGCATCAGGGCATTGAACTCGCCGTAGTCGACGGCGTCCGTCAGGCCCGTGTAGGTGCCGGTGGCGGCCAGCTCCGCCGCCACGCGCCGGACGACCGCGTACGCCGCCTCGGCGACCGCGGAGCCGAGGCTGACCCGGGCGACGCCCAGCTTCGAGAGCTCCGCGACGGACGGGGCGCCGGGGCCGGCCAGGATGTTCAGCGGGGCCGGGATTCCGGCGGCGAGCGCGGCGACCACGTCGACGCCGGTGACGCCGGGTACGAAGATGCCGCTGGCCCCGGCGTCGAGGTAGGCGCGGGCGCGGTCGAGGGTCTCCTGGAGGCGGGTTTCCTCCGGACCGGCGCCGAAGAGGTAGGTGTCGACCCGGGCGTTGACGTAGAGCCGGACGTCGGCCTCGTCGGCCGCGGCGCGCGCGGCGGCGAGCCGCTCGCACTGGTCGGCGACCGGCCGCAGCACCGAGCCGCCGACCGGGAATCCGTCCTCGATGTTGATCCCGACGGCCCCGGCGGCCACAACCCGGGCGACCGTGTCGGCGACCTCGGCGGGGGTGGCGCCGAACCCGCTCTCGATGTCGGCGGTGACCGGGACGGACACCGCGTCCACCACCCGGCCGATCAACGCGATGGCCTGGTCCCGGTCGAGCCGGTTGCCGTCCGCGGCCCCGAGCCCCCAGGCGACACCGGCACTCGTGGTGGCGACGGCCCGGGCCCCCGCCGCCTCGACCAGGCGCGCGCTGGCGGCGTCCCAGGCGTTGGCCAGGGCCAGCGGTGCGGCGGGGGTGTGGAGGGCGTGGAACAGCTCTGCGCTGTCGCGCTGTGAAGTCATGACCGGTATTCCACCAGCGGAAGTCGCCTGCCGGCTGGCGGATTTGCGACAGCATCATCACGAGAGGCTTCGAACACGGTCCCCATCGCCGCGAAGCACCCCAGGGCAATTATCGTCAGATCGACGAGAATCGGCTATGCTCGGCGCGCCCGGCCGATATCGCGATCGGCGAGTCGGGAACGCGCCGGAGACGGCCGAGACTTCGCTCCGCCCCGGGCACGGGCGGCAGCGACACGGTGAGGACGATGACCACGGACAGGGCAGCACGGATGCGGCGGCACCTGGAGGCCGAGATCGCGCGACTCGGCGCCGCCATCGGGCTGAAGGACGGGCCGACGTTCGAGAACCATGACGGCGCCCGCCCGTTCATCCTCGTCTGCGGCGACGGCACGCTGCAGTACCTCGCCCTCGAACGAGGAGTGATCTGCTTCTCGCGGACCACCCGCGATCCCGACGAGCTGCTGTACTGGGCGTACGCCGATGCGACCGCATCCCTCGCCCTCCACTGGACGAATAAACGGGGCCTGACCGGGGAGAAGCATCTGGCGGCCAAGTGGAAGCGCCGGGCCACGCTGCTGCACTCTCTCAACCCCGAGTGGGCGAAGCGGTGGCGGACGGAGCTGATCGAGACCCTCGGGCCCGAGGGTGAGCACCACCTCGTCCCCACACTGCCCCCGCCGCCGGCCACAACCACGTCCTGACGCTACATCAGGCAGCCAACGGCACAAGGCTCGTGCGGTCGAAGGGGCCGCCGTGGGCGGCGGCGTACGCGATGGCGTCGTTGACGGCGCCGAGGGTGAACGACCGGACGCGCTCCGGGGCGAGGTCCAGGGTGCCCGAGGCGAGGAGCCGGATGATGCCGACGTTCGCCGTGCGCGGGTACATCCACTGCCCGCGTACGGTGATCGAGTTTCGCATGATCCACGGGTACGGGAGGGCGAGGTCCTCGCCGCCGAGCATGCCGACGCCGCCCATGAGGACGACGCGGCCGTACTCGCGCACGGTCATCGCCGCCGCCCGGGACGCCGAACTGGGGGCGCTCGGCGGGAGCAGGTCGAGCACCAGGTCGATCGGGCCATCCGCCGCCGCCGACATCGCCGCGCGGTCGGCGGTCTCGTCCCCGGTCAGCGGGACCGGGCGCAGCCGCGGACCGAAGCGGTCGGCCAGCAGGGCGAGCACGGCCCGGTTGCGACCCGGGGCGATCACGCGGCCCGCTCCCATCGCGAGCGCGACCGCGACCGCGCTACTGCCGAGGTTGCCGGTGGCTCCGCTGACGAGCAGCGTCTCGCCGGCCGCGAGGCCGCCGGCGAGCAGCCCGCCGTACGGGATGACGTGCACGCCGAGCGCGGCCCAGCGGGCCGGGTCCTCCCCCACCGCCGCGGGCAGTGGGTAGACGTTCTCCGTCGGCACCCGCATGAGCTCGGCGAACGAGCCGTCGTGCAGGTGGCGGGCGAGGCGCGCGCCGCCCTCGCCGCGTGAACTCCAGCCCTGGAGCGTGATGTCGGGCGTCAGGGCGTCGTCCCGCGAGCGCACCGTCGAGTCGCACCACACCAGGTCGCCGACGCGCAGCCGGGTGGCGTCCGGGCCGGCGTGGACGATCCGCCCGATGCCGCCGATCCCGGGCACGACGGGCGGGACGAGGGGGTACCTCCGCCTGCCGTTGAAGACCTCGGCCGCGTAGGGCGCCACGGAGGCGGCGAGGACCTCGACCACCACCTCGCCGCCGCCGGCCTCGGGGTCGGGCACCTCCCGCACCGTGAGCGGTGCGCCGAACCGCGTGAGAACTGCTGCTCGCACGTCATGACCTCCGTGTCCGTCCGTACTCGTCCGTGCTCCTGCGATCGACCCTAGGAGCCGGGCTGGCATGCCGGAAGCGAAGAATCGGCATCCGTGGTATGCGTAGGCCGCATGGACATCTCCAGCACGGGACTGCGGGTCCTGCGGCAGATCGCCGAGTCCGGCAGCTTCACCGCGGCGGCCACGCGGCTCGGCTACACGCAGTCGGCCGTCTCCCGCCAGGCCGCCGCCCTCGAACGCAGCGCGGGCACCACCCTGTTCGAACGCCGCCCGGACGGGGTGCGGCTCACCCCCGCCGGCCTGACCCTGCTGCGGCACGCCCACACGGTCCTGGCCTCGCTCGCGGCGGCCGAGCGCGAGCTCACCGGCGCCGCCCCGCAGGCCGAGCTCGTACGGCTCGGGGTGTTCCTGAGCGCGGGCGCCGCGATCCTCCCCGCCGCCCTCACCCACCTCGCGGCGGCCGACCCGCGGATCACGGTCACCACGAGCGAGGGCACCACGCCCGCCCTGGTCCGGGCGTTGCGCGCCGGCTCGCTCGACCTCGCCGTGCTCACGTCCCGCCCACCCCACCGCCCCTTGGACGGGGAGTCGCCGCGCCTGCACGTCGAGACCGTCGCGGACACCGAACTCGTGGTGGCGGTGCCGTCGACCGGGGAGTTCGCCGGGCGCGGCACGGTCCACGTCGACGAACTGGTCCATGCCAGGTGGATCGCCACCCCGTCGTCGAGCTCCGAGCCGCTGCTCGGCGTCTGGCCCGGCCTGCCGGGACGGCCGCGCGTCGTCCACGCCGCCCGCGACTGGCTGACGAAGCTCCGCCTGGTCGCCGGCGGCTTCGGCGTGACGACGGTGCCGTCCGGGCTCGCTCCGCTGCTGCCGCCCGGGGTGAGCCTGCTGCGCGTCGACGGCGCGCCCGCCGAGGTCCGCCGGGTGCTCGTGGCCCGCCTGCCCGGCCGCCCCGCCCCGGCGATCACGGCCGTCACCCGGGCGATCGCGTCGGCCGTCTGAATCAGGACCGAAGCGCGAGTAGCGTGGCCCGCGCTCCCTTACCCGTACCCGTACCCGTATCCGTATCCGTACCGGAGGTTGACGATGCACTCGACGGTCCGCACGTTCCGCACGCCCGACGGCGTGACGCTCGGGGTCGAGCACCTCGGCGACGCGGCGGCGCCGCTCGTGCTGCTCGTGGGCGGCACCACCATGCTCTCCTGGCCCGACGCGCTCTGCCACGCGCTCGCCCGCGGCGGACGTCACGTCGTGCGCTACGACCTGCGCGACTCCGGCGCGTCCACAACCGTCGACCCCGAGGCGCCGGCGTACACGCTGCGCGACCTCGCCGCCGACGCCGCCGCGCTCGCCCGCGGCCTCGACGACCGGCCGGCGCACCTGGCGGGCATCGGCGTCGGCGGGATGGTCGCCCAGGTCGCCGCGCTCGACCACCCGAAGGCGTTCTCGGCACTCACCCTCGTCGGGACCCGGCCCGTCGCCCCGGGCCCGGTCGACGACGACCTGCCCGACCACGACCCGGCGACGAGGGAGCGGCGGTTCGCGCTCGCCCTGCCCGACTGGTCCGACCGCGCCGCCGTGGCGCAGTACGCCGCCGCCGGCGCCGAGATCCGCGGCGACGACCCCGCCGCGGCACGCACGAGGGCCGAGCGCATCTTCGACCGTACCCCGGGCACGGCGCCCGCGGTCCAGATGGCCAACCAGCTGGGCATGGTGTTCGCCAGGCTCGACTGCACGCCGCGCTGGCGCGAGCGCCTCGGCGAGATCGCCGTCCCGGCGCTGGTGGTGCACGGCCGCCGCGACCCGTTCTTCCCGGTCGGCAACGGCGAGGCACTCGCACGCGAGATCCCCGGCGCACGGCTGCTCGTGCTGGAGGAGGCCGCGACCGCGCTCCCCGACGCGACCGCCGAGGAGGTGGCGGAGGCGATGCTGGCGCTGTGAGGCCGTCCGGTCGGTCTCGGCCGTCAGCGGTCACACCCCGATGAAGCTCACCGTTTCCGTCCTGTCTGCCCGCCCGCCTGGTGCGCAGGAAGTCGGGCCGGTCGACTTCCTGTGTGCGAGGGCGAAGCGCCTCACCGGTGTTCCGTCCGCGAGCGAGCGAAACCCGTTGTGCGTGCTGCCGCCTCAGGAGTAAGAAGCAACGGTGGGACATCAGTTGCAACCGCCGGTGCTCACATGCCGACGCTGACACGAAGGGGGACTCATGGGGTGTCTCCGCGCGGCGGCCGTGGTCGCCGGCACCTGGTTCGCGCTGCTCGTGCTGCTGATGACGATGGCATCGGTTCTGCCGGATTCCCTGACGCACGGGTCGTCCTGGTCCACGGTCCTCATGCTGTGGCTGCTCGCGGTGCTGCTCTGGCCACTCGTCGTCTGCTTCGCATTGCGCCGGTGGATCACCAGCGGCCGAGCCGGGGGGCCGGCCGCACTGCCGCCTCAGGACGTGTGGCAGCCCGACGGGCGCACCTGGGACGGGGACGCGTCGCCTCCTCAGCGGCCCGGCGATCCGAGGATTCCCCAAACCCCGTCCGCCCCCGAGGCCCCGGGCGCCAACGCCCGGCGCCAGGACCAGGCTGAGGCCGAGCGGGCGCAACAGCAGCAGCTTCGACGACGCGGGGGCTACCTCCAGTCATGCAAGCGGCATCAGCCGCCGCACTGACGAGACGCGGGCAGGCCGAGAGCACGTCACGGTTCCGGCGTCGTCCACGTGCGCGACTCCAAGGACAAGAGCGGCCCGCAGCCGGCGTTCGAGCCGGACGCATGGAAGGCCTTCGGCGGCTTCGCCCGCGCCACCCGCGGCGATCTTCATCCGGACGAGTG
>NZ_JBHWGD010000125.1:1197-15794 GCF_042733235.1 Kitasatospora sp. NPDC059722 | reverse complement strand
TGGTGGGGGGGCCGTGAGTTTTTTATATACCACCCGCGGGGTGGGGGGCCCCCGGGGGGCCGGGTCTTCCGTGGGGGGGGGGGCCGCGCCCCGGGGGGGCCCCCCCCCCCGCACCCGGGAACGCGAGGAGAACCACTCATGCGCAGGATCCTGCACGCCGCCGTCGCCCTGGCCGTCGCGGGCGCGGCCCCGCTGGTCGCCCTGGCGGCGCCGGCCGCCGCCCGGCCGGCCTCCGTGCGGACGGACGCCTGGCCGTGCGACGGCCCGGCCCAGCTCTTCGCCGCCCGCGACGGGGCCGGCAAGTGGACGTGCTGGGCCAACTCCGGCGAGTCGTACGCGAAGGCGTACGGGGTGCGGCACTGGCAGTCGGGCCACAACTCGGGCCTGTTCGACTACGAGTGCCACGGCCAGACCGGCTCCCACCGCTTCGGCCGGGACGACGGCGGGGACCTGCCGGACTGCACGATCAACCACGTCGAGATCGACTGACCGATCCGCCCGGGGCGCCGTGCCGGGTGGGGCGGTGGGAGACGGCCCACTGCACACGGTGGTGGGTGGGCGCGTCGGTCTGGTCGAGCAGGGCCACCGCCAGGTCGGGGTGGGAGACCCGGTTCTCGCCCGCCACCGTGGCGATGGCACTGCTGTAGCGGCCGGTGGCCGGGGCCTGTGGGTTCAGGTCCTTCGGCGGGACGACCATGAGCCGGTCGGCCAGGGCCCGGGCGGGTGCCGGCTTCGCGAGCATCAGTGACGTTTCCGGTAGCAGGCCCACTGCCGAGCCGCCTGATTCAGCCCGGCGGTCCACGAGTCCGGATCGTCTCCGGCGATGTCGGCCCACATGCGGGACTGCGCCTGCGCGAAGACGTCCAGCACTTTCGGATCGACGGTCGTCCATCCCGGGACCCTGGCGGCCCACGCCTCTGCCTCGGCCGGGCTGTGGCCGCCTGCGGCGATCAGCCAGATCACCCAGAGAGCCGGGTCGATCCACGGTGCTCCGCATGTGGCCCACGCCCAGTCGACCAGGAGCGCGCGGTCTCCTCGGATCAGGACGTTCTCGTTGTTCAGGTCGGTGTGCAGCAGGGAGGCGCCGGCGAATCGGGACAGCATTTCGGGGTCGTCCACGAAGGCGGCCCATCGCTGTTCGGCACGACGGAGCTCGATCGGAGGGCATGGGGTAGAGACGAGCCGGCTGAGGGAGTCGACCATCAGTTCCAAGTCTCCGGCCGCCCGGTAGTCGGCATGGGGGGCCTTGACGTGTTCGAAGGCGATGAGGCTCCAACCGTGGGCCTCCAGGTGCCACAGCAGCTTGGGGGCTAGGCCTTCGAGGAACGGGCTGATCGCCACCTCTCGCCGCTGCGTCCACGCCCACCGGTGGCTCTGCTGCATTCCCTTGACGAAGGCGTTGCCCTCGGCGGTGGTGAGTTTGACGGCAATCTCGGAGTTCCGGCCGGATCCGACGGTTACGGCGGAGAGGACCGGGGTTCCCAGTTCGATCTCAACAGCCTTGTGAACAGCGGCGGGTAGGTCGCCCCAGTGGATGCGGGTGGTCGGCATGGGTACAGGCTCCCAGAAAAGGCCGTGAGGCCCGGCAACACGCCGGGCCTCACGGGTGATTCAGTTGTACGGGTTGTCGTCGCCGCACCCGGGGAGGGCCTCGGCCCCGTGGACCTCCATGTCGTCGATGAACTCCAGCTCCTCCTCGCTGTTGGACCGGGTGGCGGTCATCTCGACCACGACAGCGGTCATGCTGCACTTCCTTTCTGTCCGTGCCGGCAGTAGGTGTTCAGTGGTGCCTTCGCTTCCTGGTAGCGCTTGGCCAGCGGCCGGCAAACCGAGCAGTTGCCGGAGAGCAGGCAGCCGGAGCACCCACCGGTGCGAAGCATGAGGCGGTCGGCGATTCCGCCGAGCCGGGCGAGGCCCTGGACTCCCTCGGCCAGGAGGTCGATCTGCTCATCGCGGCCGACCTTGCAGATCGAAGCCCGTCCGTGCGGGTCGACGTGCAGGAACGTGTGTCCCGCGTTGCATCCTGTGAACCGTTCGAGCGGCTTCAGGTGAGCGGGCGATTGGGACGCCAGCGATTCGGCGCCGCCGTAGATCGTCGGCGACATGTGGGTGTACTCCTCATAGGGGAGCCCGAGTTCGGCTGCCAGTCCGCGCATTCGGTCGTGCTCGTGCGCGTTCTGCGCGGTGACGATCAGCGTCAGCTTCAGTGGCAGGCCGGCCTCGATCCCGGCAGCCAGGCCGCGCGTGACCCGCTTGAAGGCGCCCCGGCGCCGGGTGAACGAGTCGTACGTCTCCACGGTGGCCCCGTAGAGGGAGACGGTGACCCTGTACGGCCTGCATGCGGCAAGCGCTTCCAGGGTGGCGGGGTTCGACAGCCGCGTACCGTTCGTCAGTACCTCGATCATCATTCCCAGGTCGTGCGCGAGCCGGCTGGAGGCGGCGAAATGCGGGTCGATCAGCGCCTCGCCTCCGGTGATCTGGAGCCACAGGATCCCGGCGTCCCGCAGAGTCAGCAGCAGGCGGCGCTTGCCCTTGTCGTCCAGGCCCGCGAACCGCTTCTCCCCGAGGTAGCAGTGCTGGCAGTCGAGGTCGCAGCCGAGGTTGATCTCCCAGCTCCCGCGGCTGTGCCCGTACACCGGGGCGTCGCGGATCAGCACGGCTTCGCCGGCCGGTCGGATCGTCGGCTTGATGCCCCAGCGGGCGCGGGCGGCGTCCGCGAGCCAGAACGGCAGACCGGCCCCGGAGTCACGGGCGCGCTCCAGCTCCCGGAACCGTCGTTCGGGCAGCCGGATGCCCTCCAGCCGGCCCGGCAGCAGCACAACGAAGTTGTCGAGGAACGGACTCGCGACGAGGTCGTGCAACGTGATCTCCTCCGTTGTTCACTGACTGGTAAGGGAGTTGCGCAGGCATGCCTCAGCAGCCGACATGGTGTAGAAGCGCCTGATCCGCTCCGAGGAGCCCGGTACACGCACGTACTGGTGCTGTTCGCGGTCCCAGATCCCCCAGCACTCCAGCAGGAGGAAGTGCGGACTGCGCGAGTCGATCAGGCGGATCTCGTAGCGACACGGAGGAAGGACCGCGGACATCACGCGTGCTCCATGTCCGGGCAGGACCGTTCGTTCCGCGCCACCCATGTACGGGCGCGGTGGTACGAGTAGAAGCGCAGCGGCGAGTCGGCCGGCGGCAGCGCCTTCACCAGCGTGCCGGTCTTGTGGTCGCGAACGACCCAAACCGGGTACGAGGCCCCGTTGAGGGTGTCGGCGGGGATGATCGTGTACCGGCCGGTCATCGTCGGGCTGCCACCTGAACGAACCCTGCGGCCTTCTCGACTCGTGCGGCGAACTCGTTGTACTCACCCTCGATGGGCGAAATGGCCGCCTTGCTCGGCACCAGGATCGCGTCGGCCTCCCCGTCCGTGATCTTCTGCAAGGCGGCCTGGAGCATCCGCCGTCGGTCCGGGGACTTCTCCACCTCCTCGTCCACCACGGTCAAGGCGATGCCCCAGCCGAACTCCTGCGCGTACTCCTCACAACTCTGCATTTCCAGTTCGGGAAAGGCGGTACCGGTCTTGGAGAGGTAGACCACGGCCTTGAAGCGCCGGGCCTCGCCGATCCCTTGAGGGATGAGGGTCGAGCACTGCCCCGTGGCGGTGCTGCTGGGCATATGAACTCCCAGGATGGACGGGCCGTTGACAGCGCAGGCGTGAAGCCGGGACGCGCAACGGCTAAGCGTGAGGGGATGCGGCCACGACAGGTGAGCCGTGAACTTCGGCCAACGCCTGGCTGCTGACCAAGGGTCGGCGCAAACGGCATGTCATCACCATCACGCGGCAGGTATCACCTGGCACTCTTCCGGGTGACCGACATGGCACCAAGGTGGCATCCGGGTATCGCGTGGCGGAATGGGGTTGCGTCGGGTGATGTTGGGAAGGTCCTCTGGGGTGAGGGAGTTGGCCCGGTGCCCGACGCCGGGCGTTCAAAGGAACCGAGATGCGAGCGACCACTCACACACTGCTCAAGATCCTGGTGGACCAACGCCGCTGGCGATACGTCGACTTCGAACGGCACTTCCGGCGTGCGGCGTCCGAATGCCTTGACGATGGCGCCCGGAATCTCACGGTGTCCGAGGCCCAGTTCCGCCGCTGGACCTCCGGCAGGGTCAAGACACTGCCAGGACCGGACACTTGCCGGGTCTTGGAGTACATGCTCGGCATCGATGCTGCGACGTTGTTCGATCCGCCTCCCTCGGATCTACCCGCACCCGCGTTCAACCTGGAAGACGAGATCGACATGACTGCACGGGACGCCCAGAACGAGGCCGGCGCAGCCGCGGCCGCGTCCGTTTCCGACATCGCGCTTGACCAGCTACGCGACGACGTGGCCACGTTGGCGCGCGGCTACGTCACCACACCGACCTATGTCGTCTTCCAGAAGGCGAAGGAGATGCGGGAGCTGGCCGAGGCCAACCGCGACCGCACCCAGGTCCCCGCCCAGCAGCAGGAGCTGCTGATCATTGCCGGGCAGGCCTGCGCGCTTCTGGCAACCGCTGCCTTCGATCTCGGTTCGCTCGATGGAGCGAGGCGGCTTTCGCGATCGGCCGCACTGTACGGGGAAGCGGCCCGGTTCGATCCGCTGCGGGCGTTCGCCGGCGGCACGCTTGCGTACATCGCCTACTTCTCGGGTCGGCCGGCCGAGGCCGCACGGCTCGCGCGCGCAGCGCAGGGGTTCAACGGCCTGGGCGACGTGGCGCAGCGCAGGCTGGCGGCCATCGAGGCCCGCGCCTTCGGGCACCTGGGAGATGCAGTCTCCGCGCAGAGGGCTCTGGATGCTTCCGTGGCGGACGGAAGTGGGCGCAGGGATGATCTTCACGACGATGTGGGCGGCGAGTTCGGGTTCACCGTGGAGCGTGCGGCGATGTCGAACGCCTCCACCTGTCTGCTCATCGGCGACGGAGGCCGGGCCGAGGCATTCGCGGCTCAGGCCTTGGATCTCGCACGTGCGAGGTGCTCAGCCGCCCGCTCAGCCCGCGTGATGGGTGGCGCTGGTGCGGACCTGGCCGCCGCTCGGCTTCTGCGAGGTGACCTCGACGGCGCGGCGCAGGCTCTTGAAGCGATGTGGACGGTGCCGGCAGAGCAACGTGCCACCGGGCTTCTGGCCCGTGCGACGCGGGTGCGACGCGGGCTCACCGACGGCCAGTACGCGCAGGCCACGCTCGCTGTCGAGTTGGGTGAGAGGATCGAGGACTTTGCCCGGCAATCGGCCCCGCACCAGCTCGGCGCGGGACCGCTTGCCGTTGAAGGCTGATCAGCTCAGCGAAGCCAGGATCGTCGCTTCCTTGTCCAGGTCGATCCCGTGGTCGGCCCAGCGCGGGTGGTCCACGGGGCGTCCGTCAGCCTGCCACCACGCCCACGTGTCCGCGATGGTCTCCCGCAGGGGCCGGCAGCGCAGCCCGGCCTCCACCGCGCTGCCGGCGTCCACCGCCCAGACCCCGGCATTGGTCCGCCACAGCGGCAGCTCCGTCCACTCCTTCACCCCGTTTTCCAGCAGCACCTCCGGTTCCACCCACACCGGGTGACCGGAGCCGCCGGTCACGTTCCGGCACGTTTCGAGGAACTCGGCAAAGGTGATGGCGTCCGGGTGGGCCACGTTGTAGGTGCCGCCCGTCGCTGCCGCGGCCCGGTCCAGTGCGAACGTCGCGACGTCGCGTACGTCGACCGGCTGAATCGGTTGACCGCTGGGTGCGGGAGCCAGGATCGCGCCACCTCGCTGCGTACGGCTCAGCCACCAAGGAAGGCGACCGACGTACTCTCCCGGCCCGAGGATCACACCCGGCCGAAGGAAACATGCCCGGGCCTCACCGAAAGCCGCAAGCACCGCGCGCTCGCAGCCGGCCTTCTGCCGGCCGTAGTGGAGGTTCGGCCCCTTCCAGCCTTCTGGATTCCGTCCGTAGTCCTTGTCGGCGTCAGGGGGCCCGTCCAGTAGCGCGTCGCCGACCCGCAGCGGTAGATCGGGCCATCCGGCATAGACACTCACTGTGGAGACGTAGACGTACGAGCCGCTGACGGGCTCCAGTGTTCGAGCTCCCTTGAGGACAGTGCTCGGGGGAAGTTCGGACGCCGAGGTGTCCACCACAGCGTCCCAGGGTCCCTGCTCCGCAAGATGGTTGAGATCATCAGTATTCGTGCGGTCGCCGTGGATGGTGTGCACTCCCTGGATGTCATCACCCGACAGGCCGCGGTTGAACGTCGATACGCTCCATCCTCGGGCCAGGGCATCCGCCACCACAGCCCGACCCAGGAACCAGGTTCCACCCATCACCAGGATTCGCATGGTCACTGATCCTGCCGGGCAGAGGCCGGTTACCGCCACCTCGTCACTGGAGACGCCGCCCGGCCCTGCCGGAGTGACCAGGTGATGCTTTTGCTTGCGGTGCCCCCTTGGCGTGCCAAGGGGGCACCGCCGTCTCCCCCGTGTTCTCTTGTGCTGCTTGTCCGCCTTTGGATGCTGCCCCTCCTCGTTCAAGGAGGGGCAGCATCATAATTTTTTATCCTTTACATCTAAATTTCTTCATGCTATCCCCGCCATGGGACGTTAAATGTCTGCGGTGACACAGGTTTTGACGATACGTCAACAGTCGGGCGGGTAACGTCGGGGCTCCGTCCGTTCGGGTGCGACGAGGGAGAGAACGTGTCGAACGTCAGTCGGCGTGGGTTCATCGGGGCGGCCGCGCTCGCGGGCGCCGGGGCCGCGCTCGGGCCCCTCGCACCGCCCGCCGTCGCGGCGGGGGACGCCGAGGAGGGCCGCCGGTCGCGGACGCTGGCGTTCACCGCGGGCACCAACGCCTGCGCCGCCCTCTCCCCCGACGGGCAGCGCCTGGTCATCGAGGTCCAGGGCGTCCTGTGGGCGCTGGCGCGCGGCGGCGGCGAGGCGAGCGCGCTCACCGCCCCCGGGCTGGAGCCGACCCGCCCGGCGTGGTCGCCCGACGGCTCGGCGCTCGCGTTCTGCGCCTACCAGGGCGGCGGCTTCCACCTGTGGACGATGGCCCCCGACGGGTCGGACCTGCGGCAGCTGACCTCCGGTCCGTGGGACGACCGCGGCGTCTCGTGGTCCCCCGACGGCCGTTTCCTCGCGTTCTCCTCCGAGCGCGGCGGCGACGCGGTGGCGGGCAGCTCGTACGACATCTGGACGGTGGAGGTCGCCACCGGACGGCTGGCCCGCCTGACCGACCGGGCCGACGCCGAGGACTACGACCCCGCCTGGCACCCGGACGGCGACCGGATCCTGTTCGTGCGCGCCGACGCCGCCGGCGCGCGCACCATCGCCGCCGTCCCCGCCGCCGGCGGCCCGGTGAGCGTGCAGCGCACCGTGGACAGCGGCACCGTCGCCTGCCCGGCCGTCGCGCGCGACGGCCGCGTGGCGTACGTGTGGTTCGGCGAGGTCTCGGCCCCCTACCAGGTCGCGAGCTCGTCGCTGGCCGTCGACGGCACGGTGGTCTCCGGCACCGAGGACGTCGCGCCGCTGCCGCCGTCCTGGACGCCCGAGGGCGGGCTCGTCCACTTCTCCGACGGCCGCCTCACCGAGCGCTCCCCCGCCCTGGACGGCGCGAAGGAGATCCCGTTCACCGCCCGCCTGGAAGTGCCGCGGCCCCGCTACCGCCGCAAGGCGCGCGACTTCGCCTCCACCGACGAGCGCGACGTGCGCGGCGTCCACCTGCCCGCGCTCTCCCCCGACGGCCGCTCCGTCGTCTTCTGCGCGCTCAACGCCCTGTGGCTGGCGCCGATCGGCGGACGGCCCCGCAAGCTCTTCCAGGCCTCCCCCGCCCACTACGTGCAGATGCCCTCCTGGAGCCGCGACGGGCGCAGCGTGGTGTACGTGTACGACGGCCCCGAGGAGGGCCCCGCGAACGGCGGCGCGGGCGGCGATGGCCTGGGGGCCGTGCACCGGCTGGTGCTGGACGGCGGGGCGGACACGGTCGTGGCGCGCGGCGGGCGGTTCAACCCGGCGCTGTCGCCCGACGGCACCCGGCTGGCCTGTCAGGACGTCACCGGCACCCTGCTGCTCGTCGACCTCGCGACCGGCGCCGAGACGAGGCCGGCGGCGCCGCTGGGCGGCAACGGCCTGCCGGGGCGCCCGAGTTGGTCGCCGGACGGGCGCTACGTCGCGCTGTGCGACCGCAACCGGCTCAACCACCGCTTCCGCGAGGGCTACAACGTGGTGCGCGTGATCGACACCCGCGACGGCAGCGCGAGGGCCTACCTGCCGCTGCCGGACACCTCGGTGGCCGACCGGTGCGACAGCGGCCCGGTGTGGTCGCCGGACGGCGGGCACCTGGCGCTGGTCGTGGACTCGGCGCTGTGGGTGCTGCCGGTGGGCGCGGACGGCACACCCGCGGGCGAGGCGCGGCGGCTGACCGACGAGGCGGCCGACCACCCGTCCTGGTCGGGCGACTCCCAGCGGCTGCTGTACCTGTCGGGCCGGCGGCTGCGGCTGATCGGGCGCGACGGGGGCGGTGCGAGCACCGTCGCGCTCACGCTGCGCACCGCCCGCAGCCTGCCCGCGCGCTCGGACGTCACCCGCATCCACGCCGGGCGGCTGTGGGACGGCACCGGCGAGGAGGTGCGCGAGGACGTCGACATCGTCGTCACCGGCAACCGCGTCACCTCCGTCGAGCCGCACCGCCAGGGCGCGCGCCGCGCCGGGGAGCGGCTGGTCGACGCCACCGGCTGCACCGTGCTGCCGGGCCTGTGGGACTCCCACACCCACCCGTACCAGAACACCTACGGCGGGCGGCAGTTGCGCCTGAACCTCGCCTACGGGGTGACCGGCACCGCCTCGCTGGGCGGCTTCGCCTACGAGCAGGCGCGCCTGCGCGAGTCCGTCGACGCCGGGGAGATGGCCGGGCCGCGGTTCCTGAGCACCGGCGAGCTGCACGACGGCACCCGCGTCGCCTACAGCATGGGCCGCGCCCACCGCACCGCCGAGGGGGTGCGGCGCAGCATGGAGCGGGCGGCGGCGCTGGAGTACGACTTCGTCAAGACGTACGTGCGGGCGCCGGCTTCGACGATGGCCGAGGCGGCGCGGGCGGCGCACGAGCTCGGGGTGCCCTCGGGCAGCCACCTGCTGACGCCCGGGGTGCAGGTGGGGCAGGACCTGACGACGCACCTGCAGGCCACCCAGCGCCAGGAGTACGGGCGGGTGTCCTCGCCGACCGGGCGCAGCTACCAGGACGTCCACGAGATCTACCGGGGCGGGGACTTCGCGATCATCATCACGCCGTTCTCGGCGTTCTGCCTGGTGGGCGCGGACCCGTCGCTGGCCGAGGACCCCCGGGTGACGGCGCTGATGCCGCCGTGGGACGCGGCGGTGGTACGCCAACAGGCGAAGAGCGCGCCCACGCCGGACCAACTGCACGCCCTGCAGCGGGAGATGGCCGTCTACCGGCGGATCCTGGACGACGGCGGGGCGCTGGCGCTGGGCACCGACGCGCCGCTCACCCCGGTCGGCCTGCAGGTGCACCTGGGGCTGCGGGCGCTGCACCGCTACGCGGGGCTGTCGCCGGCCCAGGCGCTGCGCACGGCGACGGCCGCGCCGGCGCGGCTGTGGGGCGTGGCGGAGGACCTCGGCACGGTGGAGGAGGGCAAGCTGGCGGACCTGCTGGTGGTGGACGGGGATCCGCTGCACGACTTCGCGGACCTGGTGCGCACGGCGTGGGTGATGCGCGACGGGGTGGTGTACCGGCCCTCGGAGCTGGTGGACGGCGGCGGCGGGCAGGGGGCGCGGCGGCCGGCTGTCGCGGCGCCCGGGGGCGTGGACTGGCTCGCGGTCGGCGAGGCGCTGCGGCGGGAGGGCTGCTGCGCGCTGTGACGCGCGGGATGCATGCGAACGGTGCGGCGGTGAGAATGACCGGGGGCCAGGCGTCGGGGGCCGGAGGACGGAGTCGGCGGTGAAGGCGGTGTCGGTCGGCGTTGCCGTGCTGCTGACCGCCGTGTCCCTCGCCATATCGCCCTCGCCTTCACCGTCGCCTTCCCCTTCCCCCTCGCCCTCCCCCTCGCCGTCGCCCTCGCCGTCGCCCTCGCCGTCGCCGTCGACGTCGGCCGCGCAGAAGCCGACCATCACACTGAGACCGTCCCGGGCGCCGCGGCTGGGGACCGTTCGGGTGACGGTGTCCGGGTACGGCACGTGCCCGCCCGGCTCCACCGTCGAAGTGGCGTGGGACGAGCGGCCCGGCATCACGCACTTCCCGATCGGCAATGACGGGAGCGCCTCCGGCACGTTCCCGGTGCCCTCGGATGCCGCAGACGTCGAACACAGGGTCACGGCGACATGCGGGGACGTCTCGCGGGACGACGCGGTGACCGTTGCACCGGCCACCCTGGCGGCGGATCCGGGCCAGGGCGCGCCGGGCTCCGCCACGACCGTGTCCGGGACGGGCTTCGCCTGCCCGGCGGGCGACGCCGTCGCCCTGGCCTGGGACACCGGCGCGCCGCCCGTCTCCGGCACGCCCGACGCCGACGGGCACCTCGCCACCCGCATCACCGTGCCGCCGGACGCCACTGTCGGTGACCACACCGTGCGGGCGTCCTGCGCGTCCGTCCCGGGGATCACGGCCGACGCGCACTTCCGCGCCCTGGCACCGACACCGACGCCGTCCCCCCTGCGGGCGGTGACCGCCTCACCGGGCGCGGTCGTACGCGTCTCGGGCCGGGCGAGCGCCTGCCCCAGCCTCGTCCTGGCCCTGGACAACGGGCCGACCTCGCACCCGATCCAGGCCGACGGCTCCGGGCGGTTCACCGGGCTCGTCACCCTCCCGCCCACCGTCTCCCCGGGCCCCCACTCCATCGTGGAGGAGTGCACGGTCACGCACGCGGTGGCCCAGGTCCTCCCGCTCGTCGTCACCACCACCACGCCAAACCCGCACCCGCACCCGCACCACTGGACCTGGCTCTGGATCGTCCTCGGCGCTGCCGTCCTCGCCGCCACGACGGCTCTCACGCTGCGCCACCGCCTGCGGCCGCCCCCCGTGACGGCCCGCGTGACGGCCGCGCCGGGCACATGGGGGAACCCCGAGACCGGGCTGACCGAGCACGGCGGCGGGGGTGACGCAGCCGGGCACAGCGTCCGGCTGGAGCCGAAACCGGGCCGACGCCTTCCGCCGAGCTTCGAGGAGCTGCACGATGACGATCGTCGCGACGGATGACCCGTACTCGCTGGCGACGTTCCTGGGGGCGGTGGAGCCGTTCGCCGACACCCTCCGCCGGCAGGGAGCGCTCAGTGCCCTGGAGGGCCTGACCAGGCCGCTGTCCCACGCGGCCGGGCAGGAGGCCGAGAGTGTCGTCCACGGCTTCCTGGGGCTGGACATGATCGACCTCCTGGCGGGCGGCTGGCTCACCTACACGAAGCTCACCGCAGCGGCGCGGCGCACCTGCGAGGTGCCCGGCAGCGAGGAGGTCGTCGCCCTGCTGGACCACCGGGTCCGCTCGGTCCACCACCCCACGGTGAAGGTCTTCGTCGACGACCAGCCGGTCGGCACCCTCCGGGTGGACATCGAGGTGGTCTTCGACCTCGAAGGGCTCATCGCCGTGGTGCGCGCGGGGAAACTGGCGGCCGTGCGCGCCGGGCGCTGCACGGCCGGGGCGACCGTCGCCGTCGAGCGGATCACCGTGGCGGACCGGCGGGCGAGCTTCGACCTGCCCGGCGGGCTGGGGCTGCGCGGCGGTGTCGTCCTGCACCCGTGCACCGGGCCGCCGGCCGGCGCCTGAGGGGCGCGGTCAGGTCGTGTAGAGGCACTGGGGTTCGCCGAACTCCACGAAGGTGTCGGCGAGTTGCAGGCCCAGCGCCGCCAGGAGGCGGCGGGAGCGGTGGTTGGCCCGCTGGGTGACGGCGATCACCGGGGTGCCGTCCGGCACCGTCCGCGCCCACCAGGCGAGGGCGGCGGCGACCGCCTCCCGGCCGAGGCCGCTGCCCCAGGCGGCGGGCAGCAGCTGGTAGGAGACCTCGGCCCGGCCCTCGCGGCGGTAGTCGGCGGCCAGGGTGACCAGGCCGATCGCCGCGCCGCCGGCCGCGGGCGCGACCGCCCACGCGCCCGGTTTCGCCGGGTATTCGCGCCGCCGGGCTTCGACCCGTTCGGCGCAGGCGGGGCCGCCCAGGAAGGCGCGGACCTGCGGGTCGGTCAGCAGCTCGCCCATGACCGGGGCGTCCCCGGGGGCGACCGGGCGCAGCACGAGGCGGGGGGTGCGCAGGGTGACGGGCCAGGTGCGGGCGAGGACGGCGGTGACGGGGTCCATGACCGTCAGGATGGCAGCCGGGCGCGGAGTTCACCGGGATGATCGGCGGGCGTCCGGCGGTGTTTTCCGGAGACCGGGACACATCCTGGAGTTTTTGTGCAAAGCGGTGTCAGATGTGCCGCCCGGGTGCGGATTTACTCTTTGACGTGCACGGATGTGAACCGATACCGTCCGGCTGGTCTTTTCTTTGCCGGCTCTGGGGGGTGTTGGCACCTCCCTGGGCATGTCCTTTTCGGGAGAGTTTGTGCACGGGAATCGCGTCATACGCGGAATTCGAAGACTGGCCTGGCCCATGGGCCTGATGGTGGCGATACCGGTGATCGCCGGGTCGGTTCCGGCGGTGACGGCATCGGCTGCGGATGCCGTCGCACCGGCGGTGGTGGAGGACTACTCCTACCCGGGCGCCGCGAAGGTCCTGGCGGACCACAACGTGACCCTCAAGGCGGGCGACGGGCACATCGTGCTCGCCGACTGCGCCTCGGGGCCGGGCCTGGTGCAGCTGTACAGCCGGGCGGCCAACCCCAGTGAGGTCTGTTTCAGGATCACCGGGTCCACCGGGTACCTGTCGCTGGAGATCCCGCAGGTCTACAACATCCGCGGCGACGACCACACGATCAAGGCCACGCTGAACACGGCGGGCACGGTCACGAGCGTGGCCGTCAACAAGAACGACTGGACGCCGGTCGGCGAGGGCGGCACCAGCGGCTCGACCACGCTGCTGGAGCTCAACGCCACCGACGGCCCCGCCGCGATGGCCCCCGCCGGCACCTACCCGGCGGTCGGGACGCTGACGGTCGGCCAGGCCGGTCACCCCGGCTCGCGCGCCTGCACCGCGACCCTGGTCGCCCCGCAGTGGGTGCTGTCGGCGGCCGCCTGCGTCGCCGGCAACCCGGCCGACCCCACCACCGCCCCGACCGGTCTGCCGCGCACCCGCACCACCGCCACGGTCGGCGGCCACACGGTCGAGGTCACCGAGTTCGCCCCGCGCGCCGACCGCGACCTGGTGATGGCCCGCCTGGCCGCGCCGGTCTACGACGTCACCCCGATCGCCGTCTCCACCGCCGCGCCGACGGCCGGTGAGGACCTGACCGTCGCCGGCTTCGGCCGCACCGCGAGCGCCTGGGTGCCGAACGCGCCGCACAGCGCCGCGCTCACCGTCTCCGCGGTCTCGGCCGCCGGCACCGACCTCACCGCCAAGACCGCGGCCGACACCGTCTGCAAGGGCGACTCCGGCGCCCCGGCGCTGCGCACCGAGAACGGCAAGCCGGCGGTCGCCGCCGTCACCAGCCGCGCCTGGCAGGGCGGCTGCCTGGGCACCGACCCCGCCGAGACCCGCACCGGTGCCTCCGAGGCCCGCGTCGACGACCTCGCCTCCTGGATCGGCGGCCTGGTCAACCGCGCCTACCAGCTCGTCAACCCAGGCAGCGGACGCTGCGTCAACGTGTCCGGCGCGGGCCCGTGGACGAACGGCAACCCGATCATCCTGTTCGACTGCGTCCCGGGCGCCGGCAACGAGGCGTACCAGCTGACCGCCTCGGGCCAGCTGCGCACCACGGCCAACGGCCAGTGCCTCAACGTGGCGGGCGCGGGCCCGTGGGCGAACGGCAACCCGATCATCCTGTGGGACTGCGTCCCGGGCGCCGGCAACGAGACGTTCCAGCTGACCGCCTCGGGCCAGCTGTACAACCCGGCCAGCAACCGCTGCCTCAACGTCTCCGGCGCGGGCCCGACCTGGGCCAACAGCACGCCGATGATCCTGTGGCAGTGCGTCACCGGCCAGGCCAACGAGACGTTCGCCCTCGCCTCCGCCGACAAGCAGACCGCCGGCCCGACCGGCGCGATGCTCAACCCGGCCAGCAACCGCTGCCTCAACGTCTGGGGCGCGGGCCCCTGGGACAACGGCAACGCGATCGTGCTGTGGGACTGCGCCGCGGGCCAGGCCAACGAGCAGTTCCAGCTCACCGCCTCGGGCCAGCTGGTCAACCCCGCGAGCAACCGCTGCCTCAACGTCTCCGGTGCCGGCCCGACCTGGGACAACAGCACGCCGATCATCCTGTGGCAGTGCGTGCCCGGCGCGGCCAACGAGACGTTCCGGGTGACCGCCGACGGCCAGTTCCTCAACCCGGCCAGCGGCCGCTGCCTCAACGTGGCGGGCGCGGGCCCGGTCTGGGACAACAACAACCGGATCATCCTGTTCGACTGCGTCCCCGGCGCGGGCAACGAGAAGTTCGTGTCCGGCGCCTAAAGCGCGGACGGCGGCGGGGGGGGGGGGGGCGCGCGCGGCCCCCCCCCCCCCCCCCGGGACAACAAAAAT
>NZ_JBHWGD010000125.1:0-1187 GCF_042733235.1 Kitasatospora sp. NPDC059722 | reverse complement strand
GGGGGGGGGGGGGACGCCCCCCCCGCCCCCGCCGCCGGTTTCGCCCCTAAAGCATGCCCTGACCACCTCCAGGGCCGCCGGCGCGGATTGCGGACGCCTGCGGCCGTCACGGCACTCCGGTGCCCGATTCACGGACGGATTGCGACATTCGATGAAACAGTCATTGACCGCACGGACCCGGTCGCGCCTCGCGGCCGGGTTCGTGGCGGGCAGCCTGCTGACCGGGCTGCTCACGACGCACGCGGTGGCCGACACCACGCCCGCCACCGCGGCGAACCCCGACCGGGTCAAGGTCGTCGCGGCCTGGCAGGCCGGCGGGCCGGCCGTGCGCCGCGCCGCCGAGAGCGCGCTGACCGGCACCGGTGACGACCTGGCGGCCTTCCTGGCCAAGGGCCGGGCCACCGCCGCCGACCAGGACCTGCGGGCCAAGATCGAGGAGCTGATCGCGACCTCCGGTCCCGGAGTCCGCGCGGCCGGCACCGCAGCGCTCGCCGGATCCGCCGACGACCTGCAGAAGTTCCTCGCCACGGGCGCCAAGAAGGCCTACGAGGACGACCAGCGGGTGCGGGTCTCCCAGCTCATGGCCACCGGCGGGCCGGGCGTGCAGGCAGCCGCCGCCAAGGCCATGGACGGCAGCCTGGACGACGTCAACCAGTTCCTGAACACCGGCCAGTTCAAGGCGAGGGACGACGACGACCGCGTCCACCTCTCGCAGCTGATGGCCTCCGGCGGGGACGAGGTCAAGAAGGCCGCCAACACCGCGCTCAACGGCTCGATGGACGACGTCCAGCAGTTCCTCCAGTACGGCTACCAGACCGCGGCCGCGCACGACCAGGAGAAGCTGACGGTCGCCCAGCTGGCCGACCTCACCAAGACCGCCTCCGACCAGGCCGGCCAGCAGGCCCAGACGGCCAAGGACGCGGCGGGCAAGGCCTTCGACGCCACCAAGCTGGCCAAGGAGGCCGCCGAGAAGGCCGCCGCCGAGACCAAGGCCGCGCAGGGCTCGGCCGGTGCCGCCTCCAGCGCCGCCGGCCGCGCCGCCGACGCCGCCTCGCGCGCCGCCACCGCGGCCCAGACCGCCTCCGCGGCGGCCAAGGCCGCCAACGAGGCGTCCCGCCAGGCCGCCAACGCCGCCGCCAACGCCGCCGCTGCCGCGACCAAGGCCAGCAACGCCGCGTCCCAGGCGC
>NZ_JBHWGD010000124.1:0-15898 GCF_042733235.1 Kitasatospora sp. NPDC059722 | reverse complement strand
GCACGCCCGCCCCCCGGGGGGGGGGGCGCCCCGTGACCACCCGGGGGCCCGCCCGGGGCCGCCCCCGCCGGGCCGGGCGCCCGCGTCGGTGCCCCACACCTCTTCGTCCTCGGCCAGCCAGGTGGTGCGCTGCCGCTCCTTGTTCTCCTGGGCGCCGGCCCCCGCCCCCATGCCGCCGGGCGGCATCATGGGCGGCATGCCGCCGCCGGTGGTGGCGGTGTTGCGGCCCTGGAGCTGCGCCTCCTCCTGGGCCGGGTTCGGGCCCTTCGGGCCGGGCTTCTCGGCCAGGGCCTGCTCGGCGGCGGCCTTCTTGGCGGCCGCCAGGGTCGCGGCGTCCTCGGGCGAGTTGACGAGGCCGCCGTCGGTCAGCGCCTTGCCCCCGTAGAACCCGCCGGTGACGGACAGCGGCTCCCCGGACCCGGTCTCCGGCCTGGGGGCGCCCACCTCCAGGCCCGGCAGGCGGAGGCCGCCCGACGAACCCGGCGAACCCAGCGAGCCCGGCGAACCGTCGCCGAGGTCGAAGGAGCCGGGGTCGGTCCACCGGTTCCCGCCGCGCAGCGACCCGAGGTCGAACCCGCCGCTGCCGCCGGTGGTCGGGTCGAGGGTGGTCAGCTCGTTGAGGGCGTGCTCCTCGTCGGCGAAGAGCTGGTCGTTGGTGGTGACGGGCTTGCCGTTGGCGTCGAGGAGCCGGCCGTCCTTGTCGATCGTGCCCTTCTTGCCGGCGTAGACCGGATTGCCCCGGGCGTCCCGCAGCGGCTTGCCGTCCGGGCCGATCACCATGCCGTTCCCGTCCACCTTCGAGCCCGGCGGCACCGTGAAGTACCCGCCCCCGGGGACGACCGGCGCCGGCTTGCCCAGCGTGGTGCCCGGCGGAACGACCAGGGGCCGGCCGTCCGGTCCGAGCACCGGTTTGTGGTCGGGCCCGATCACCCGGCCCTGGCCGTCGATGGTCGAGCCGGGCGGGACGGTCAGCGGCTGGCCGTCCTTGCCGACCAGCTTGTTCCCGTCCTTGTCGAGCAGCGGGACGCGCATGCCGCCGGTGCCGCCGGGGTCGAGGGTCAGCGGCCCGCCGTCCTTCGGCGGGGGCGGCCCGCCGCCGTTGATGCCGTGCGAACCTCCGCCCTTGCCGCCCTTGCCGCCGAGGCCGAGGTCGCCCTTGCCGCCGCTGCCGCCGAGGCCGAGGTCACCGTTGCCACCACCACCGCCGCCGCCGAGGCCGAGGTCGCCGCCACCGCCCTTGCCCCCGTCCTTGCCCCCGCCGTCACCGCCCGGACCGGGGGGAGCCGGCGGCGCGATGGCCGTCCCGGTCGGGGTCTCGACCCTGAACCTGGTGTTCAGCTTCGTGCTGACGGCGGTGAACTGCAGCCCGAGGTTCCCCATCGCGGTGCTGGCGTCGGCGTCGAGGTACTTGACGACGTTGTCCCGCCAGACCTTCTTCGCCAGGGCCTCCACGGCGTTGCGGAACTCGTCCGACTTGACGTCCATCCCGTTCGAGATGACCGTCTTCTTGGAGGTGTCCGCGTGTGCGGGCAGGATCAGCTGGTTGAGCGCGTACCGCAGGCAGGGCACCGGGGACGCCTGGGTGTTGAAGGCCTGGTAGGCCCCCCGGTCCGTCAGCCAGGCCTGCCGGGCGTCCAGGAGCGCCTTGTACGCGGCCTTCAGGCCGTCGGCGGCGGTCCCCAGCGCGTCGGACGGGTTCCCCTGCAGCGTGATCTCCAGCTGGAGGACGCTCACGGCCTGCTCGAAACTCGTCAGGTAGGACTTCAGCTCGCCGGCGGCGGAGCCCTGGAAGTCGCTCCCCTCGACGTCCAGGGTGTCGGCCACCTTGTGCACGTCGCTCTTGACCTCGGCCAGCAGGGCCGAGAGGTGGTCGATCAGGTACCTGCCCGACTTCAGGCTGGGCACGCTGGTGGCGCTGTTGTCGCCACCGGCGTACAGCCCCCACATCACGTCGGTCCACGCGCTCGTGAAGTGGGCCCACTTGTTGGCCCCGGAGTTCCAGCCGGGGTTGTCGCCGTTGCCGTTCCAGTTGCCGTTGAAGCCGACGTACCAGCTCGGCGTGTTGTCGTTCTTCGACTTCTTCAGCGGGTGGAGGACGGCCACGACGTCCATGTTGCTCGTGCTGATGGCCGTCGTCGAGCAGTAGGCGCCGCTCATCAGCCAGTCCCCGGACACCGCCGGGTTGGCCACGTCGTCCCGGGACGGGTAGTCGGTGATCCCGAAGGCCTTCAGGGCCGTCTCCCACGGGTAGTTCGGGCTGCTGTCGCCGCCCCCGCCGGTTCCGGTTGCGCCCAATCGACTCACGCTCCTGCGATGCTGCGTACGGAAGGGGCCGGGGTTCGGAGGGGATCCGTCCCGACCCGGGTATGTGCCGCCGCCGGCCCGGCGCCGGCGGCGGCGTCACTACGGTGCCGGCGGGGCCCCCGAGGGTCCCGGCGGCGGGGGCGTGGACGGGCTGCTGAGGATCTCGAACATCTCCGCCGCGGTCAGCGCGTGGTCCTCACCCTCCTTGAACTTCATCTTGGCGATCGCCAGCCCCAGCGTGATGTCGTCCAGGGACTTCACCAGCACGTCCAGTTCGGCCTTCACACCGCCCGCGAAGGTCTTGAACCTGCTCTGCATCTCGGTCGACGGGCCGAGCCCGAGCGCACCCAGCAGCTTGGTGTAGGTGTCCGGGTAGTGCTTGTCCCCCGGGGTGTCGGCGCCGCCGGCGAACGCCTCCACCTGCAGGACGAGGTTCTTGTGACCGTCCGTCGGTGCCGGCATCCCGGGCGGCGTGGCGTCTCCGGTGAGCCACTGCCGCCAGAGGTCCACCTTCGCCGTGAGGTCGGCGATCGTCTGGTCGTTGAGCCGGAGCTCCTTGGCCATGCCCGTGCTCCGCTCAGAAGCCCGCGGCGGCGGCCCGGTCGGCGTACTTCATGGCCTGGTTCATCTCGTCGAGGGCCCGGGCGCCGTCGCGCATGTCGTCGTGCATGGCGCTGGAGCTGCTCCTCGCGATGTTCAGGAACTCGCTGAACGCCTGCTTGTACTGGCCGGCGTTCGCCTCCATGCCCTGGAGCCGGCCGATCAGTTCCTCCAGGCCGCTCTGCATGGTGTGGGCCGCGCTGAGCAGGTCCTGGAAGGCCGCGTCGATCGACTCGTGCCTGAGCATGATGTCGGTGGGGCCGCTCATGGCGTCTCCTCCTCGTGTTCGTGGGTTGCGTAAGGGTGATGACGGAGCGTCAGCTCTTGCCGCCGAGGGCGTGGAAGACGCCGTCCGAGGCGCCCCAGTTGCCGCCCTGGACGTGGGCGTCCTCTTCGGCCTTGGTGAGGATCGAGCGGGCGCTGCCCAGGTCCTGGGTGAGCTTGTCGAAGGCCTGCATGACCCGCTTGTAGTTCACGACCCAGTCGCCGACCTTGTCCTGGAAGGTCTTGCTGGCCACGGAGACGTAGTTGGCGGCGATCTCCATGTTGATCCGCTCGACCGTCTGGCCGGAGCTGATCATCTGCGAGATCTGGCCTTCGAGGCTCTGCAGCGCGTTCTGGATCGCCTGCTGCTCCACATTGAGCAGGCCGCCGGGTGCGGGGGTGGTCATCGGAGCTCCTTTCGTTCGTCGGTCTACCTCGTCAACGGAGGCTGTTCGCGGGCGGGTTCAGCCGCAGGTGGGCGAACTCCCCCGGCCCGCCGGCGCGCTCGTCGCGGCGTCGCCGCCGAGGCCGGACGGATCCAGGCTCGGGCCCGTCGGCAGCAGTCCCAGGACGCCCGACGGCACGGCCACCGGGGTGGCGCCGGCGTAGCCGAGCTGTTTGACGGCGGCGGCGGACGGCAGCGGGTAGCGCACGCCCGCCTCGGTCACCAGGTACTCGGTGCTGCCCGTGCCCGCGCCGGAGAGCGCCCGCACGAGCGCGCCGCGGCCCGGGCGGACGGCGACCAGGTCGGTGACCGCGCAGCCCGGTGGCGACACCGGCGCCCGGCCCGCTCCGGCGTCCGCCGCGCTCAGGACCGTCACCGAGCCGACCGGCGCACCCGTGCCCACGTGCAGGTCCGCGCACACGCCCTCGTCCCGCAGCGGGGTGACGAGCGTCGGCGGGGACTCGGGCAGGCCCGGTGTCGGGGCGCCGGCGCCGGGCGCCGTGTGCGCGGCGAGGTCGGCGGCGCCGATCCGCGCGGGTGCCGGGGCCGTCCCGCCGTACGCGTCGTTCTGGGTGCGCGGATCACCCATCAGGAGGGCGAACTGCGTACCGGTCAGCGGCACCAACCCCTCCCGCTGGAGCAGGTAGCGCACGCCGCCGGGGGTTTCGAAGAGCCGGCCGACCCGGGTCGGGGCGCCGGCCAGCGCCGGGCCCGGGTCGCCGCGTCCGGGGACGGCGGGCGCGGCGAGGTCGGGGCCGGCGGGCAGCGCGTTGAGCAGCCCGGCCGGTACGGGGAACGGCGTCGTGCCCGAGTAACCCAGCGCCTGGATGGCCTTGTTCGCCGTGTCGACGCGCAGGCGCTGGCCCTGCCAGAGCAGGTGGACGGCGCCGTCCGGGGTCGTCACCAGCAGGCCCTGGCCGGGGGCGAGCGCCTTGCCCTCCCTCGCCGGGTCCAGCTGCACGCCCAGCTTCGGCACGGGCGCGGCCCCGGCGGCCCCCGGCTGGACGGTGGCACACACCAGCCAGGTGCCGCCCGCCAGGTCGGCGGCCGGCGGCAGCCCGTCCGGCGCGCCCGCGATGCCGACCGGCGCGCCGCGCGGGGTGTCCGCGAGCGAGGCGCGGCTCACCTCCTCGACCGCCATCTGCTCGCCGGCCACGAGCTTCGCGCTGGTGTCGTTGAGCACCGGGTGCAGCTGCCCGCCGACGTAGAGGTAGCGGGCACCGGTCTCCTTGACCATCACCAGCGTGCCGGGCTTGGCCCAGGCCGTGTCGCCGCCAGGCACCATCACCCCGTAGACGGCCGCGCCGAGGCCGATCAGCACGCCCAGCGCGAGCCCGGTCACCGCGCCCCGGGTGGTGCGTCCGGTCGGGGTGTCGGCGGCGTCGGGCTCGGCGCGCAGCATGCCGGAGGCGAGTCTGCTCACCACGAACAGGTGGGCCTGCACCTGGTCGCGTCGGGACTGCATCCACGTCCTCCCCGTGTTTCCGGGGCGCCCGAGTGCGCGCCCCTCTCCGTGAACGGGACCGACGGGCGGGGGCGTTCAACGGGTCGGCTCCGACGTGGCTACCCGCGGGTAAGCTGCGGTCGGACCAACGGCATGACGGCGGGACGGAACGCATGGGGATACGGCTGCTCGGCCCGGTGGAGCTCACGCGCGGCACCGGCGCCCCCACGGCGGTCGGGGGTGCCCAGCGGCGGGCGGTGCTCGCCCTGCTGGCCCTGGAGCTGAACCGCACGGTCCCCGTGGAGCGCCTCGCCGGGCTGCTCTGGGACGACGAGCCGCCCGCGCACCCCAAGGCCGCCCTGCAGGGTCACGTCGCCGCGCTGCGCAAACTGCTCGCCGGGCCCGGCTCCCCGTTCGAGCTGACGACCCGTTCCCCCGGCTACCGCCTCACCGGCGATCCGGCCGCCGTCGACGCCCTGGCCGCCGAGGCGCTGGGCGCACGGGCCGCCGCGACGGACGACGACGCGACGGCCGCCGCGCTCCTCGAACGGGCCCTCCGCCTCTGGCAGGGCGCGGCCCTCGCCGACCTCCCCGCCACCGCGCCCGCCGCGGCCCTGGCCCGCCGGCTGGACGGGTCCCGCACCGAGCTCCTCACCGCCTGGGCGCAGCGCCAGCTCCGCCTCGGGCGCGGTTTCGCGGCCGTCCCGGCCCTGGAGCAGGCCGTCGCCGCGGACGGGCTGAGCGAGCCCGTCGCCGCCCTGCTGGTCCGCTGCCTGCACCGGAGCGGCCGGACCGCCGCCGCGCTGGAGGCCTACCACCGGTCCCGCGCGCGCCTCGCGGAGGAGCTCGGCGTCTGCCCGGGCCGCGAGCTCCAGCAGGCCCTCTCCGACGTGCTCGCCGACGAGGAGCCCGAAGAGGAGCCCGCCGAGCCGCCGGCGCCCGCGCCATCGGCGGCACCATCGGCGGCACCCGACCAACTCCCCGCCCCTCCGCGCGGGTTCGTCGGCCGCGAGGCGGAGGACCGCTGGCTCGACACCCAGTGCGGCCCGGACCGCACCAGGGACGGACTGGCCGTGGTGGTCGGCCCGGCCGGGGTCGGCAAGACGGCGACGGTGGTCCGCTGGGCCCACCGCGCCGCCCCCGGTTTCCCGGACGGCCGGCTCTTCGCCGACCTGCGCGGCTTCGACCCGGCCGGACCGGCCGACCCGGCGCACGCCCTCGGCCGCTTCCTGCGCGCCCTCGGCGTGCCCGAACCGGCGATCCCCGAGGACCGCCCCGCGCGCGCCGCACTGTTCCGCGAACGGACCCGCGGGCGGCGGCTGCTGGTCGTGCTGGACAACGCCCGCAGCGCCGACGACGTCGCCGACCTGCTGCCCGCGGGGCCGGACGGCGTCGCCGTCGTCACCAGCCGCAACAGCCTGGAGGAGCTGGTCGTCGCCGACGGCGCCGCGCTGCTCCAGGTCGACGTGCTGCCCGACGGCGACGCCCACCGCCTGCTCCAACTCCGCCTCACCACCGAGCGCGTGGCGGCCGAACCGGACGCGGCCCGCCACCTGGTCGAGCTGTGCGACCGGCTCCCCCTCGCCCTGCGGATCGCGGCCGCCCGGCTCGCCGCCCGCCCCGGCTGGCAACTAGCCGATCTGGTGGCCGAGTTGGCGGACGAACGCACCCGCCTGTCGACCCTCGCCACTCCGGACGGCGCCCTCGGCGTCCACTCGGCACTCAGCCTGACGTATCGTCATCTGCCGTCGCACGCACGAAATCTCCTGCCCCTCCTGACCCCCCACCCCGGCACCGAGGTCGACGTCCACGCGGCCGCCGCGCTGCTCGCCGCCGACACCGACGCGACCCGGCTCGCACTCGGCTCCCTCGCCGCCCACCACCTGCTGACCGAGACCACCCCCGGCCGCTTCGCCCGCCACGACCTCGTCCGCCTGTACGGCGCCGAGCTGTTCGCGGACCTCCCCGCCGCCGGCCGGCAGGACGCGTTCCGCCGCCTCGTCGACTACGAACTGCTCGCCACCGGCACGGCCATCCGCCGCCTGAACCCGTACCACGAGCCGTTCCGGCCCCCGGGCACCGGGCACCTCGCCCTCCCCCGGCTCACCGACCCGCAGGCCACCCTCGCCTGGTGCCACGCCGAGGAACCGGTGCTGCGCGCACTCGTCACGGCCGCCGCCGACCGCGGCGAGCACGACCGCGCCTGGCGACTGGCCCGGGCGACCGCCACCCTCTACTACGGCGCCGGGCGCGTCCACGACCGCCTCGCCTGCCTGCGCGTCGGACTGGACGCGGCGCGAGCGAGCGGCGACCGCGAGGGCCTGGCCGCGATGGAGGCCGCGACGGCCTGCGCCCTCGGCTCCACCGGGCGCGTCGCCGAGGCGCTGCCCCTCGCCGGGCGGGCCGTCGAGCGCACCACCCCGGAGGACGGCGACCTGCACATCCACGCCCTGTCCGTGCGCGCCTCGATGACCGCCCTCACCGGCGACCAGGCCGGCGCCGACCGCCTCTCCGACGCCGCCCTCGCCCTCGTCCGCCGCACCGGCCTGCGCGAGCACGCCGCCACCGTGCTCAGCAACGCCGCCGCCCTCAAGGTCGTCCTCGGCGCCCCGGCCGCCGCGCTCGACCTCGCCCGCGAGACCCGCGACCTGCTCGCCGCACAGCCGACCGCCAACGCCTACGTGTGGGCGATGGTCAACGAGGCCTTCGCCCTGCACGCGCTCGACGACCCGCACTCCGCCGAGCTCACCTGGCGCGAGGCGCTGCACCTGTGCCGCTCCTCCGGCAACGTGCGCCTGCACGCCCTGGCGCACCGGCACTTCGGCGAGTTCCTGGACTCCCTGGGCCGCTCCGCCGAGGCCGCCGAACACCGGCGCACCGCCGGCGAGCTGTACACCGCACACGGGGACGTCCAGCTGGCCGCCGGCCTCGACCGGCTGCTGTCCCGCACCCCCGAAGCCCCCCAACCCCTGGAGGCGACATGACCGTTCACCACCTGGACTGCGGCACGATGTGCCCGCTCGGCGGCCGCGCGCTGATGGGCGGCGGCGGGCGGCTGCTCGGCCTGCTCTCGGCGCACTGCCTGCTGATCGAGGGCGCCGACGGGCTGGTCCTCGTCGACACCGGCTTCGGCACCGACGACGTGGCCCGCCCGAAGGAGCGCCTCGGGCGCCGCTTCCTCGCCACCGTCCGCCCCCGGCTCTCCCCCGCCCGCACGGCCCTGCACCAGGTCCGCGCCCTCGGGTACGACCCGCGCGACGTCCGCGCCGTCGTGCTCACCCACCTCGACGTCGACCACGCGGGCGGCCTCGGCGACTTCCCGCACGCCGACGTCCACGTGCTCGCCGACGAACTCCGCGCCGCCCGCGCCGGCGCCACCTTCAACGAGCGCGACCGCTACCGCCCGGCCCAGTGGGCGCACGGCCCGCGCTGGGTCGAGCACCGGCCGGACGCCGCCACCGAGGACTGGTACGGCTTCGGCGCGATCCCGGTCCTCCCGAAGGCCGGCACCGACGTCCTGCTCGTCCCCCTCGCCGGCCACACCCGCGGCCACAGCGGCGTCGCCGTCCGCACCGGCGACCGCTGGCTGCTCCACGCCGGGGACGCCTACTTCAACCACGCCGACATCGCCCCCGGCTCCCCGCGCCGCCCGGCCGGGCTCACCGCCTTCCAGCGTCTCCTGGCCGTCGACAACCCCGCCCGTCTCCACAACCTCGACCGCCTGCGCGCCCTCCAGCGCACCCGCTCCGCCGACGTCCGGATCATCTGCGCCCACGACCCGGCGTACCTCACGGCTTAGGCGGCGTCAGCCGTCCGGCCCAGCTCCGCGCGCGGGCCGGACGGACTGCTGCGATCTTCGGAAGGCACCCGGCCGCGCCCGACCGCCGGGCCCGTCGTCCCGAGACCGTGGAGGCCCGGATGTGGCAGGCTCCCCCCGCCCCCGTCAGCCGTGAGTGGCTCCCGGTGCTGGACATGCCGGGGCCGGGGGCCCAGAACCGGTGGACGGTCCTGCTGCGGTTGCTGCTGCTGATCCCCCAGTTCGTGGTGGTGTGGGTGTTGTCGGTGGTGGCGTTCTTCGTCACCGTCGTCGGCTGGTTCGGCGCGCTGGTGCTCGGCCGCCTGCCCGGCTTCGCGGCGGACTACCTGACCGCGTTCGTCCCGTACGACACCCGCGTCACCGCCTACCTGATGCTCATGCACGACCGCTACCCGCCGTTCCGGTTCCGGACGCCCGAGCACCCGGTGCAGGTCGAGCTGCGGCCCGGGGAGCTGAACCGGCTGGCCGTGCTGTTCCGCGTCGTCCTCGTCATCCCGGCGGCGATCGTGCAGGGCCTGGTGTACGCGGGGTGGTGGATGGTGTCCTTCGTCCTCTGGCTCGTCGTGCTGATCCTCGGCCGGATGCCGCAGCCGCTGTTCGAGGCCACGGCCGCGATCGTGCGCTACCGGATGCGGGCCACCGCCTACTTCGTGATGCTCACCTCCGCCTACCCCAAGCGCCTGTTCGGCGAGGAGGCGGGCAGCGAGCCGGACGGCCCGGTGTCGGCGACCCGCCCGCTCGTGCTCGGCGGCGGCGGGCGCGGCCTGCTCGTCGTCTTCATCGTCCTCGGCGTGGTCTCCTGGGCGACGAGCTCGATCACCACCACGGTGACCTCGGACGACGACAACGACAGCACCAACCCGACCCAGCGCGTCATCGCGCCCCTCGTGCCGGGCGGCCCCGCCGACGGCGCGCTTCAGAGCCCGCTCGGCCAGTTGTAGCTGCTCGGCACGGTGACCGCGGCGTTCTCCGCGGCCGTGCCGTAGACCAGGGCGATCTCGTCGTGCGCGTGCAGCACGATCGCCGCCGGGTCGCCGGCCACCGCCTTGCCGTCCACGTACGCGGTGAGCGTGTGGGTGGCGTCGGTGCGCAGCCCGCCGAGGTGGTCGGCGGAGGCGGAGACCTGCCACTCGGTCAGGAACTGGCCGAGGCTGAAGTCGGCGGTCACCGGCGACTCGATGTGCACGACGCCGGTGGTGTCGTGGGTGTGCAGCGGGCTGAGCTTCTGCGCGGCCTCGTCGATGCCGACCAGCGCCGGGACGGTCACCGGCTGCCCGTCGGCGTAGACGTCGAGGTGGGCGTGGATGTGCAGGGCGGTGCCCTCGGCGCCGAGCATCGGCAGCCCGGCCGCCTTGACCGCCGCCTCGACGTCGGCGGGCGCGTCCCAGGGCGGCGGGGTGGTGCGGCCCTCCGCGGTCGTGCGCGGGTGCGCCGGCACGCCGGAGGGGGAGGTCGAGCTCTGGTTCGTCGCGATCACGCCGGCGATCCCGCCGATCACGGCGAGCGAGAGCACCCCGACGACCCCGCCCACCAGCCATCGGTGTCGCCGCTCCCGGCGGGCCTCCTCGGCCCGGATCGCGGCGGCGCGGGCCCGTCGTTCGGCCGGCCCCGGTTTCTGCGCTGACATGGGTGCGGGCCTCCTCGGTCGAGGTAGCTGCCCTCCTCAGCGTGGCAGAGTCGGCGCGGCTCGGCGCGCCGAGTCAGTGGTGCCCGTGGCCGTCGCCGTGCCGGCCGTCGCCGTGCTGGCCGTGACCGTCGTGGCCGTCGCCGTGCCGGCCGTGACCGTCGTGGCCACCGCCGTGGGCGCCGTGCTCGTCCTGCGCGTGCCCGCCGTCCGGCGAGCCGCCCATCATGCGCAGCATCGCCGTCCCGCCCGTCCGGAAGAAGCGGACCACCAGGACCGCCGCCAGCAGCAGGAAGGCGATGTTCAGCCACGTCGTGTAGTTCCACTCGACGCCCGCCATCGGGATCTCCGCCGTCCGCTGGTCCGGCACCAGCCCGAGCCCGCCGAAGGCGAATTCGACCACGTACCCGGCGACCGCCATCGTCGCGTAGAAGGTGCCGAACAGGAACAGCGCCATCCGGCCGCCGTAGTACTTCCGGTAGATGTTGAGGATCGGCAGGATCAGCAGGTCCGCGAAGATGAACGCGACCACCCCGCCGAAGCTGATCCCGCCCTTCCACAGCACCACCGCGAGCGGCACGTTCCCGATCGAGCAGACGAACGACGCGACCGCCACCAGCGGGCCGACCAGCGGCCCCCACAGCTTGCTCGCGAGCGGGTGGTCGGCGAAGAAGAACGCCTGCCAGAAGCCGTCCGGCACCCACGCGGCGATCGCCCCGGCGATCAGCAGGCCGATCACGAGGTCCTTGAGGATGGCCGCCCACTCCATCACGAACACGTGCGAGACGGACGTGACGCCCTCGCGCGAGAGCAGCCGCTTCGCGAACGACCCCTCGCCCCGGACGGACATGTCCATCGCCGCGTGCCCCTCCATCGAGCCGGCGCGACCGTGCTCCGCCTGCTCGCGCGCCTCGCGCAGCAGGCGGTCCCGCAGGAACAGCCGGAACAGCAGCGCGAGCAGCAGGATCATCACCGGGCCGCCCACGAACTCGGCCGCCGTGAACTGCCAGCCCAGCAACAGGGCCAGGATCACGCCGAGTTCGACGACGAGGTTGGTCGAGGCGATCTCGAAGGCCATCGCCGCCGTGAAGTCCGCCCCCTTGCGGAACAGCGACCGGGCCAGCGCGACCGCCGCGTACGAGCACGACGAGGACGCCGCCCCCAGCAGGGACGCGACGGCCAGCGTGCGCGGCCGGTCGTCCCCCAGCAGCCGGACGATCGTCGCCTTGCGCACGACGGCCTGGACGACGGCGGACAGCAGGAAGCCCAGCACCAGGGCCCAGGTGATCTCCCAGGTCATCGAACCGGTGATGGACAGGGCGTGCAGGATCGCGTGCATGTGGTGGTCGGCCTTCCCCCGGGCTCCCCGGTTTCCTACCGGAACGGTCCGGGATCATATACCCCAGCACGGTATACGAGCGGCCGCCACTCCGCCGGACTTCCCGGCAACTCACCATGAGTGCGCACCCGAGCACTCCCACGGCGGCCGGACGGCCTACGATGGCCCGATGAGCAGTGGCACCGAGCTGGCAGATGCACACCACTCGCACCAACGCGCCGAGGAGCGGCTCGACGTCGCCGCCACCATCCTCGGGCTCCTGGCCGACCGCACCCGCCTCGCGCTCCTGGAGCGGCTCGGCGAGGGGGAGGCCGACGTCACCACGCTGACCGAGGCCACCGGCGCCGCGCGCCCCTCCGTCAGCCAGCACCTGGCCAAGCTCCGGCTCTCCGGCCTCGTCACCACCCGCCGCGACGGCCGCCGGGTCGTCTACTCGCTGCGCCACGGCCACCTGCGGCGCCTCGTCGACGAGGCGATGAACGTCGCCGACCACCAGATCCGGCACCTGCCGCCGCACGACTGACGCCCCCGCGGGCTCCATCCGGGCCCACGCCCCACCAACATGTGCACAGGTACGCACGCATTGACTATCATGGGCACGTCCCCCACCGCCCCCTGACCACCGGGACGGCCCGCATGCTCTCCGTGCTGCGCAACCGCGCCTACCGCCACCTGTTCACCGCGCAGGTCGTCGCGCTCGTCGGCACCGGCCTGGCCACCGTCGCGCTCTCCCTGCTCGCGTACGACCTCGCGGGCGCCGACGCCTCGGCGGTGCTCGGCACCGCGCTCGCGATCAAGATGGTCGCCTACGTCACGATCGCCCCGCTGGCCGGCGCGATCGCCGGGCGGATACCCCGGCGGGCCCTCATGGCGGGCATGGACCTCACCCGGGCCGGAGTGGCGCTCACCCTGCCGTTCGTCACCCAGGTGTGGGAGGTCTACCTGCTGATCTTCCTGCTCCAGGCGGCCTCCGCGGCCTTCACCCCCACCTTCCAGGCCACCATCCCCGACCTCCTGCCCGCCGAACGCGACTACACGCAGGCGCTGTCGATGTCCCGGCTCGCCTACGACCTGGAGTCCCTGTTCAGCCCGGCGCTCGCCGCCCTCCTGCTCACCGTCGTCCCGTACAACTGGCTGTTCGCCGGCACCACCGCGGGCTTCCTCGCCTCCGCCGCCCTCGTCGTCTCCGCCGTCCTGCCGAAGCCCGCCCCGGTCGAGCGCACCGGCGGCGCCTACGCCAGGGCCGCGTTCGGCTCCCGCCTCTTCTGGGCCACCCCGCGGCTGCGCGCCCTGCTCGCGCTCGACCTCGCCGTCGCGGCGGCGGGCGCGATCGTGTTCGTCAACACCGTCGTCGTGGTCCGCGAGCACTTCCACCGCCCGGCCGGCGCCGTCTCGCTCGCCCTCGGCGCGTACGGCGCGGGCTCGATGCTGGCCGCCCTGCTGCTGCCCCGGCTGCTCGCCCGGACCGGCGACCGGCCGGTGATGCTCACCGCCGCGTTCGCGCTGCCCGCCGTGCTCGCCGCCGTCACGGCGATCACGGCCGCCGGGCCCGGCGCGTGGGCGTGGGCCGCGCTGCTCGCGGCCTGGGCCCTGATCGGCGCGGGCAGCTCGGCCGTCCTCACGCCGGGCGGCCGGCTCATCCGCCGCTCGTCCGCCGACGGGGACCTCCCCGCCGCGTTCGCCGCCCAGTTCTCGCTCTCGCACGGCTGCTGGCTGCTCACCTACCCGCTGGCCGGCTGGCTCGCGGCGGGCGCCGGACTCCCGGTCACGGCCGTCGTGCTCGGGGCCGTCGCCCTGGCCGCCGCAGCCGGTGCCGCCGCCCTGTGGCCGGCCCGCGACCCCGACACCCTCGGCCACCTCCACACCGACCTCCCGCCCGGCCACCCCCACCTCACCGACGCCCGCCCGGCCACCAAGGGCGGCTGGCAGCACGTCCACCACTACGTGATCGACCAGCACCACCACAGCTGGCCCCGCCCGGCGGCGGGCCACTGAGAACCGGCCGGGAACAGGTCCCAAAAAGTTTTCCCTCCTTGTGTCGATCCGCCACGCCGCCGTTCGACCTGAGGTAGAGAGGGTCGACGGACGACCCCCCGACACCGAGGAGAACGACGATGGCCAAGTACATGCTGATCATGCGCGGCACCGACGAGTCGATGACCAAGATGATGGAGACCCCCTTCGAGGAGATGCTCGAAACCGTCGGCCGCTTCAACGAGGAGCTGATCAAGGCGGGCGTGCTCGTCGCCGCCGAGGGCCTCGACGACCCGGGCCAGGGCGTCGTGGTCGACTACAGCGGTGAGACCCCCGTCGTCACCGACGGCCCCTACGGTGAGACGAAGGAACTGTTCGGCGGCTTCTACCTCATCGACGTCGCCTCGAAGGAGGAGGCGGTCGAGTGGGCGAAGCGGATGCCCGCCATCCCCGGGTCGAAGTGCGAGATCCGGCGCGTCCCGGCGATCGACGAGTTCCCGCAGGACAACGAGTGGATCGTCAAGGAGCGGGCGTGGCGCGAGCGGACCGGCCAGCTTTGAAATCCTCCCCTTCCCGGCGGGAGGGGATTCCTAGCTCACTTCGGCTGACACCTGGCAGGTGGCAGCACTTACAAGATCAACACTAGCCGGGTCGAGACCAGCCCGGACGAGCATCAGGCGGGCGGAGTTCTTGTCCCTCGGGGAGGAGACTCCGCACGCCGTGCACGTGTATGTCCTTTCGGAGAGGGGGAGGCGGTGCTTGGCTCTCGCTCCGCACAATGCACAGTCCATGGTCGTGAACATGGGGTGGACAAGGTACAGGGCCCGGTCGTGCTTGCGGGCCAGCTGGATCAGCGCGGCTTTGGTCGCGGCGATCGCGGCGTCCGCCGCCGTTCGCGCCATCGTTGTCTTGGCAAGGAACTTCGGCCTGAAGTCCTCGACGGCGATGGCGTCGTGGTCGGCGACGACGGTCTTGGCCCACTTACGGGCGGTGTCCTGTCGCTGCCTGGCGATCTTCTTGGACACCCTGGCCGCCTGCCGCTTGGCTTTGCGGTACCCCTTGGTATCCGGACGGTTCTTCGGGGTTCGACGGCGCGCCATCTGTCGCTGGTACCGGGCGAGCTTCTGCGCGGCGCTCGCCCCGTGCCGGGCATGGGGAAGATCATGCTCGTCGCTGGTGGTGGTCGCGATCTCTTTCACACCCCAGTCGACGCCGATCACCCTTCCTGTGGCGGGGAGGGGCTGGGTCTCGACGACCACGACGAAGGAGGCGTACCAGTCTCCGAGGCTGTCCTGGTACACGCGCACGGACGTCGGGTCAGAGGGAAGAGCACGGGACCACACCACGGCCAGCGAGATGTCACCCGCCAAGTACAAACGGCCTTCCTTGATGCGAAATCCGCGCCGAGTGTAGTTGAGCGTCGGCAGCGCCTCATACTTGCGCTTCGCACGAGGCATTCCGGCCCGCCGCCTCGGCGGCAGGCCGGCCCTGATGTCCTTGAGCGCCTTCGCGCGGGATTTGGCGAAGTCCCGGATGGTTTGTTGCTGCGGCACCGACGCCCCGTCCCGCAGCCAGGACATCGCCTGCCGAGCCTGCGTCAGCATGCGGTCGAGTTGCGCCGGGCCGCACGTCGTACTCTCCCCGGCGGCCTTGTTGCGTAGGTGGATCCTGCGGGACACGGCCACGCACTCGTTCCACACCCACCGGTAACGGCCCCACTCGGCATCGAGCCGGGCCAACGCGGTCGACGACACCCGAAGACGGAAGGTGTACCGAGCGTGCCCGGTATCCTGCGCAACCTGCCGTGTCGCCATGCCCGGCAAGCTACATCCCCTCACTGACAACAACGAAATGACGTGCAGTTCGCAACAGAACATCGGAGACCACCGCCGCTCGGCGGCTCCTGGCCACGTCTCATCCTCACCTGCTCAGAAAGGCGATGCATCGTGCGAGGTCAAAAGTGACGGAGCCGGCTCCCGCCGAGGGGGCGGCGGGCCGCGGCCGGCGGCGCCCCGCCCGCGCCCGCGCGACGCGCAGCGCCCCCGCGAGCGGACCCCGCAGCCGCCGGGCACCACACCCGCCCCCCC
>NZ_JBHWGD010000123.1:6201-16289 GCF_042733235.1 Kitasatospora sp. NPDC059722 | reverse complement strand
CCCCAGGGGCGGTGGCGCTACCCCCGGTACGGGCGGTGGCATGGGGCGTCGTCCCGCCGTTGCCCCCGTTGCCGCCCGTCAGGTCGCCTCCGGTACCCCCGGCGGCACCGCCGCCCCCGGCGACCACCAGGAAGGAGCCCGCGCTGACGCTGGAGGCCCCGCCCCCACCCGGCCCTTCCGCCCGGAAACCCGTGGCCAAAATGCCCCCACCCGGAGCGCCGCCGTTGAACCCGCCGGCACCCCCCGTACCCGTGCCGTTGCAGCCCTTGCCGCCCGTGCCGCCGACGTTGACGGTGACCGTCGTCGGGGCGGTGGTCTGCGGGAGAGTGGTGACGACCCGCACTCCCGTCCCGCCCGTGCCCGTGACGGAACAGGAGGTGCCGGTGCTGTCGGCGCCGCCCGCGCCGTCGGCGGTGATCGTGACCACCGCCTGGGCCGGGATGGTGAGGCTCTGCGCGGCGCCGGTGAAGCCGAAGGTGAACACCGGGTCGGCGCCTCGGGTCCGCACCGGGGTGGTGGCCGGCGCGGACCCCGTTGCCGCGGCGGCCACGGGGATCACCCCGGTACCGGCCAGCACCACGCACACTCCTCCCACGACCCCGGCCCGCCACCACCGCGCACGAGCGTGGACGCCTGCCTCTCCTCCGGCGACGGGATGTCCTGGGGCGTGGTGTCTGATCACTGGCGTCTCCCGATGTGATGGGCTGGAGGTGAGGCTTCGGGGTACTGGATCACGCGACCCGGGCAGCGGTGGTATCCATGGTCCGGAGCGCGGTCAACAGGCACAGCGTGACGACCGGACGGCCCTCGTGCCCCGATTGCTCCGACAGCGGCATGCCACACACCATCACACCGGGCGGCACGCGAACTCATTGAGCCGGCCAAGGCTGGGCCCGCCGGTCAGTCGTTGCCTTAGATGATGCGGAAGTCGCACTCGACGCCGTCGGGGAGGGCCGCCGGCGCCTTCTGGCATGCCTCACTCTCGTACACCTCGACAGCCTGCCGACTGGGCTGCCGACTGCGCGCGATGGCACCGAAACCCCGTACCAGTCAGGCAACTTCGCCCCGGAGCACTTGCCCGACTTGCCCGACACCCACCGGGCACCCTGGACAAGAGTTCGAGATGAACTCACGGGTCCCTGCGGGCCACACGTCCAGGGGCGCGCGCCGACCGGCACGGGGCTCGGCACCAGGGGCCGGTCTCGGGCTCCTCTTGACGAATGTGATGTGAATCACATGCGTGCGACTGCTGTGGGACTAAAGGTTTTCCGCTCAAGACCCCTTTCACCGTGCGAGGTTGGCGCAAGGAGCGCCGCCGTCGACGAGAGGAGGCGGGGAGATGTGGGAGACGGTCCTGCTGGCCGTGTGCGCCGGCACCGTCAGGCTGGCGCGCCAGCTTGTGTCCTACCGGCTGGCGGTAGTGCGGGAGCGCACGCGCGGCGCCGTACTGGAGAGCCTTGTCCTCGCGGCCGGGCCCGGGGCGACGGTGGAGGACCGGCAGGCGGACGGGAGCGTCCTCCTGGTGCGCGGAGCACGGTCGAAGTCGAATCACACACAGGAGACGACGTCATGACGTCAGATCAGGGAACAGCGCGACCCCGGATGGAACCTCCCGAGGAGTTGGAGGAGTTCGTCCGGGTGACCCAGGGCAGGTTGCGCATGCAGGCACGCTTCCTGTGCCAGGACGGGGAGACCGCGGAGGAGTTGGTCCAGGAAGCGTACGTCCAGGCCAGCCGCATGTGGTCACGTCTGCGCACGATGGACCACCCCGAGGCGTACCTGCGGCAGATCATGCGCAACGAGTTCCTCGACCGGGTCGAGCGGCGCACCAGGGAGCGTGCGAGCTGGTTGCAGGCGGGAATCCCCGCGCAGGCGAGGATCGAGGTCACCGTCGAGACGCGCCAAGTCCTCGCGGCCGTGCGGGAACTGCCGGAGCGGCAGCGGGAGGTGCTGGTGCGGTTCTGCCTCCAGGCTGAGCCGCAGCGGGCGATCGCCGAGGACCTGAAGATCTCCGCCACCACGGTCGCCGTCCACGTGAAGCAGGCCCGCAACAACCTGGCGAAGCGGCTCGGGATCACCTCGCAGGAGCTCTGGTCCGACTTCGACTCGCTGGTGGACGCGCCGGCCGGCGGGCTGCAGGATCAGCTGATGGTCGAACTTCTGGACGCGGCCCTGTGGTTGGAGGACGCCTTCGAGCACGACCAGCTCGGTCTCGATCTGCTGCTGGAGCGGCTGGCCGAGGCGTGGGCCCAGGACGCCGGGAGGCGCGGGTGAGGCCGTCGCTGTTCCTCGTTTCCCTGCGGGCCCTGCTCGCGGTCGCCATGCTGTTCGTCAGCTACCTGGTCCTGCTCGCCGCCGTGGCCGTCTATGCGGCGTTCCTGTCCCTCCTCGCGGCGGCACCGCCGGACGACGTCGCCAGGCTCCTCTTCACGGTGATCACCTCCACGCCCGTCGTCGCGGCAGTCCTTCTCGCGTTGTGCGCGGCGGGTCGTCCGGCCCGGGGCCCGGAGGGTTCGGTCGAGGTGGCCCCGGAGGAGGAACCGGCCCTGTGGAACACCGTCTACGATCTCGCCGAGCGGTTGGGGGTGCGCCCGCCGACCCGGCTGTACCTGATTCCCCAGGCCAACGCCATGGTCCTCGAACACGCCATGCTGCTCGGGCTGCTCGGTGGGACCCGTCGGCTCTACCTGGGGATGCCGCTGCTGGTGGGGTTGACACAGGGCGAGCTGGAAGCGGTGATCTGCCACGAGCTCGGCCACTACGCGGGACGCCACACCGCCCTGTCGTCCGTCACCCGCCGCGGGACCGCCGCGCTCGGATCCATCCTCGAACGCCTCGGTCGGCACCCGATGGTCCAGGCCGAGAACGGCTACCATCCGGCCTACGCCTGGTACTGCCTGTTCTCCGGCTACGCCCGGGTCTACCTCCGGCTGACCGCGGCGGTCGGGCGGCGCCAGGAGTTCGAGGCGGACCGGATGTCGGCCCAGGTCGTCGGAGCGGCGGTGATGGCCGACGCCTTGCGCAACGTGCACTCCCTGGCGCTCGCCTGGGCCCGGCTGGTCTCCGACTACCTGGAGCCGGTGGCCCGGGCCGGCTGGCTGCCGGACGATCCCTTCGCCGTCTTCGCACAGATGCTCGCCGACCCCGAGTACCAGGACACCCTGCGCCGATGGCGGGACTCGCCACCGGACCGGCCCGTCTCCCGGTTCGACAGCCACCCCCCGCTCGCGGAACGCCTGAACGCCCTCGCGCACCGCGCGAACGGAACCGCACCGTGCCGCGAACCGGTCCCCGCGATCGGCGTGCTGACCGACCTCGACCAGCGGACCGTCGAACTCAGCCTGACCGTTTTGCCACAACACGCCGGCGACCCGGAGACGACCTGGTTGGCGACGGCGGCCTGGGCCTCCACCGCGGCGGCGACGCTTACCGGCGAGAGCGCCCAGGCCCTGGCCCGGGCCGCCGGCCGGAGCGGCCGCACCACACGGCCCAGCCTGAGGACCGTTCTGGAGGCCCTCGCCAAGGCCCCGGAGACACTGGCTCCTGCCCGCTCGCTGCCCGGTGCCCTGCGCGCACTGCTCGACCAGGTGCTCGTCCGTGACGGGCTGGCCACCGGCTGGCGGCTGTCCTGGGTCGGGCAGAGCCGCGCGGTCGCCGACCGGGCCCTGCTGTCCGAACTGCACGAGCTGACCGTGGCCGTCGACGCCCAGCGGCTGGAGGCCTTCCTGCGGACGCTGCCCGTCGATCTCGCGGCGCCGGTGCTCGTTCGGCGCCCGGTGTGCCAGGAGGAGGTGCCGCCCGCCGATCCCGACGAACGGATCGAGCTGCCGGCCGAACTCCTACCGCACGATGGGCCGGAGGATGACGAGCCCCTTCGCCAGAAGCATCCGGTCATCAAAACGGCCGCAGCGCTGATCCTGCTGCTGATCGTGCTGGGGTTCGCCTTCGGCGGAGCATCGCTCGGCTAGGAGCCGTCCGGTGTCGGCATCAGGACGGTCCACAGGGCGGAGGCCTGGCCGCGATCGCGCGCGGTGAGCTCCTCCAGGCCCCGGCCCTGGCCGAGGAGTTGCTTGACGCGCGGGATCGCCTCGCCGTCGGGGCCGATCCGGTTGCGGACCGTCTTGGCGTCGCCGTCGATGACCGTCCGGTACATCACCTCGGCGGTGAGCGACACCGGTGACCGCGGCCGGCCGTGCGGCGGGCGTACTTCATCTGTTGCGCTCCTTGAGGCGGCACGGGTCACGATGGCCGCCCCGCGCGCCCGGCGAGGGGGAGAGAACGCGGACGCGCGGAGCGACGAGCCCGGCCGGCCATCGGGGCGTGGCGGCCTTCGTCCGGCATCAGCGTGAGCTGTGTCTGTCAGTGCCCTCTGGCATCGTGTGCGCCATGGCCGAACTGGTGGAACGCGTCGACGAGGAAGACCACGTACTGGCAGTCGTCGAGCGGGGCGAGGCGATCCGCCAGCAGTGGCTGCATCGCGTCGCGACGACCGTCTGCCGCGACCCCGAGGGCCGGATCCTGGTCCACCGACGTCCCGACGACGACTCCCGCTTTCCCGGCCGGTACAACTGGCTGCTGGGCGGCGCCGTCAACGTGGGTGAGACGTACGAGGCCGCAGCGGCCCGGGAGCTCGCCGAGGAGATCGGTGTCCGCACCTCCACACGGCTCGTCTTCAAGTACCTCTGCCGCGGAGCGATCAGCCCCTACTGGCTGGGCGTGCACGAGGCCACCATCACCCAGCCGATCACGCCGGACGCCTCGGAGATCGCCTGGCACACCTGGCTCACCGAAGCCGAACTCCGGGACGCGATCCGCAGCACGACCTTCGTCCCCGACGCCCAGGAAGCCTTCACCCGGTACCAGGCTCTGACCGATCCGCCGGCACTCCCCCGAGGCGAGTGACCTTCCGCCCAGGAGACCGCCACGCGATCCGCCCGCTGGAATCTCGATTGCTCAGCGAAGGGGGCGACGGCTACCGTCCATCCCATGACGTCGTACTGCTTCGCCGCAGGGCAGATCCGCCGCGCCTGAACGCGGCGGCACATCCCGTTCATCTCCGCCGCGCCCGTGAGCCCCTTCCACTTCAACGGGTATGGAGATCACCCATGTTCACCCCGTACCGGGAGCTGGACGCGTTCCTGGACGAGTTCGTCCACGCGGTCCGCGCCATCCTCGGCGACACGTTCGTCGGTGCCTACCTGCAGGGCTCCTTCGCACTGGGCGCCGGAGACCTGCACAGCGACTGCGACTTCATCGTCGCCACCACCGTCCTGCCCACCGGGGCCACAGAGGCAGAGCTCCGCCGGCTCCACGACGAGGTTCCCACCCGTCCGGGCTTCTGGACCAAGCACCTGGAGGGCTCCTACGCGGACACCACGTCCCTGCGCACCGTCGCCGGGCTCGGAACACCGTGGCTGTTCTGCGACCACGGCCACCGCGAGCTGATCTGGGACGCCCACTGCAACAGCCCGCACACCCGCTGGATCCTCAGGAACCACGGAATCACCCTCGCCGGCCCCCCGGTCACCGACCTCGTCGACCCAGTGCCACCCCAGGCCCTGCGCCAATCGATGCGCGAGATGCTGCCGGGCCTCATGGAAGACCTGCGGACCTGGGCCGACTTCGACCTGGCCTGGAGTCAGCGCTACGCCGTCACCACCTACTGCCGGGCACTGTTCACCCTGCACACCGGCGAGGTCGCCTCCAAGCGCGGCGCACTCGAATGGGCGCGCGAAACCCTCGACCCGCGCTGGCGCCCCCTGCTCACCCAGGTGATCCAGGACCGGGAGCTGGGCTGGGACCCGGCCGACCCGCCACGACCGGGCAGCCTCGAAGCGATGTACGCCTTCGGTGCCTACGCGGAGTCTTTCACCGGCTGAACCGAGCCCACGCCCGCTTCCGGTACCCCGTCGAACGAGGCGTGGCCACCTTCAAGCGCCGGCGGGTCTTCCGTCACCCCCGCTGCAGCCCGAGCCGGCTTACGTCAGCGGCCAAGGCCGTCCTCACCCTGGAGCAGCAAGGCCGAAAAGGCTCAGGGAACTGATAATCCGTCAATTACATGTCAGGAAGGATAGATGAGTGAACCAAGCGGCGGACAGGGAATGGTCAGCGTGCTGACGCCAGGGCGCTCGACGAAGGCGCGGGCGGCGATGGCCTGGCGGCGCTGGGACTCCAGGTCGTCCGCCCGCCAGGCGTCCCGCCGCACGCGGGCGTCGTCCCGGTTGTAGGAGACGGCGCTGACGGAGGCGTTGCCGGCGGCGCGGCTGATGTCCGCCTTCATGATGGCGCGTTGGAGCACGGTCTGCGTGGCGGCGAGGTCGATCCGGGTGATCAGGACCCCAGGGGTATTCGGCACCCGGGTCGGTATGGGGGCTATGGGGAGCGAGGCAGGATCTCGGCCGCCGCGCCCGAGGGACGGCTCTGTACTCGGGAACGGGCGTCCCCTTGCAGCTCAGCGAGCGTTGTCCGTGCCGGCGCCCGGCCGGCTCGCACGAGCCCGCTGCTGGTTTTGGTCCGGACCCGGTCTTGATGGGTCAGCGGGCGAGGGAGACGGCGAAGGGCTTGAAGCCGTGTCGGCGCAGGATGTGGGGAACCACGAGGATCATGGCCTCGGTGGCGCGGGCTGTGGTGATGCCGCCGAGGTCCTCGATCCATGCGGGCTGCCAGCCCAGGTCGCCGAGCAGGCCGGTGACGGTCTTCTTCGCGTTCTGGTCGTCGCCCGAGAGATAGGCGGTCGGTGGGACGGCCAGGGTTTCGGGAGCGGTCATGACCATGAACAACATGGTGTTGAGGGTCTTGACCACATGGGTGTCGGGGAGCGCGGCCTGGAGCTTCTCGGCGAGGCTGCTGCCGGGGTAGCACAGGTCGCCGGGCAGGCCGTCGTCGGTGTCGCGGATGGCGTTGGAAACGTCGACGAGGAGTTTTCCGGAGAGCTCGGTGCGCAGGCCGGCCAGGCGGTCCAGGGAGGTGTCGCCGGGCGTCGCGTTGATCACGATGTCCGCGGTGCGGGCGGCGGTGCGCTGGTCGGCGAAGGCGATCTGCGGGGCGATGCCGGCGGCAAGGACTGCGGTCTCTTCCGGGTTCCGGACACCGAGGGTGACACGGTGTCCGGCCGCGGCGAGCTTGCCGGCGAGGTTGGCGCCGACGCGGCCGGCGCCCAGGATGCCGATGCTGGTCATGAGGTGATGCTCCTTGCGGTATCGGGTGGGTGGGGCGGAGGTGTCCGGTCAGGCGATGGTCGACAGGACCTTGAGGGCGGCGGTGTGGATGCCGGGGGCGGCGGCCAGGAAGTCGCGGCTGCCGGTGTGCCAGGGTTCGCCTGCCAGGTCGGTGACGGTGCCGCCGGCCTCGGAGACCAGCAGGGCGCCGGCGACCAGGCCGGAGCGGACGTCGGAGAACTGCCAGAAGGCGTCCGTGCGTCCGGCGGCGACGTGGATGAGCTGCATCGTGGCGGGCACGGACACGCGCACGACCAGGCCGTTGATGAGCATGGCGGTGACCGAGTCGCCGATCCGCCGGAAGGTGCGCACGTCCTCGCCGGGCCTGGCCTGGCCGGTGCCGATGAGCGCGGCGCCCAGATCGGTCTTGGTGGACACGTTCAGGGGCCGGCCGTTGAGGCGGGCACCGCCGCCGGCGACGGCGGTGTAGGTGTCGCCGGTCAGCGGCAGGTGGACGACGGTGAGGACCGGCTGGTTGTCGCGGACCAGCGTGGCGGTGACGGCCCAGTCCTCCATGCCGTGGACGTGGTTGATGTTGCCCTCGGCGGGGTCGACGACCCACCACTCCCCGGGCGGGAGCGCACCGCCGGCCAGCTCGTCCTCGGCCCACCGCGATCCGGGCCGGGCCCGCAGCAGTGGCTCCCGCAGCACGTCCAGCACCGCGTCGTCGTTGGCGTGGATCTCGGCGACGACCTCGTCCAGACTCACGCCCCGGGCGTGCGAGGTGTGGCGGTCGCGCAGCGTGAGGCCTGCGGTCTTCACCGCGGCGGTCACCTCGGGCAGCAGCGTCGTGTCGGCGGCGAAAGGCATGGCTGTGCTCATGGCGGGCTCCCTGCGTTCGATGTGTGCGGGCGGCTTGTCTCGCGCCTGCACTTCGAAGGTAGGACCCCCGGTCATTAACAACAAGTGCATGCTATTCACTTATAGAGTTACTGGCATGCAATTGGATCTGAACCTGCTCACGGCCCTGGACGCACTGCTGGAAGAGGGCAGCGTCGCCGGCGCCGCAGCACGCCTCCACGTCACCGCACCGGCGATGAGCCGCTCCCTGGGCCGCATCCGCAAGGCCACCGGCGACCAGATCCTGGTCCGCACCGGCCGCAGCATGGTCCCCACCACCCGCGCACTGGCCATGCGCGCCCAGGTCCACGCCCTCGTACAGCAGGCCCACCAACTCCTGTCCGCACAGCAAGAACTCGACCTGGCAGCTCTGGACCGAGTGTTCACCGTGCGCTGGCACGACGCCCTGACCGCCGCCTGCGGCACCGCCCTGATCACCGCCGTCCACCGCCAGGCCCCCGGCGTCCGGCTGCGCCTGTCGGCCGAACCCGGGACGGACGACGCCGAGCTGCGCCGCGGTGAGGTCGACCTCGAATCGAGCGCCGGCGCCCCGACGCTCCCGGACATCCGCCACCGCCTGGTCGGCAGCGACCGGTTGGTCGTCGCCGTCCGACCAGGCCACCCCCTCACCGAAGGTCCGCTGAGCATCGAGCGCTACGCAGCCGCCGAACACCTCACCGTTTCGCGACGCGGAAGCCTGCGCGACCCGATCGACGACGCCCTGACCACCCGCGGCCTCGAACGACGCGTCATCGCCGCCGGGCCCACCACCGCCTTCGCCCTGCAACTCGCCCTCGACACCGACCTGGTCGTCACCCTCCCCGACGCGGTCACCCGCGCAGCCCGGGAACAACTCGGCCTCGCCACACTGCCGCCGCCACTCCCGCTGCCCGAGGTCCCCCTGTACCTGCTGTGGCACCAGCGCTACGACGACGACCGCGCCCACACCTGGCTGCGAGACCTGGCCACCGAAACCGTCCAGGCACTATTCGCGCCACCGACCACCCCTCAACAGCCCCTCACCAACCGGACCGGGCAGTGACGGATACGCCCGGGGAAAGGCCTCCGGCAGCCGACTCGCGCTCTTGTGAACACACAACCGGAGTGCGGCGACCGACACTCGGCGGGGTGTGGCCGTCCGCGGGGGATGCAGGCCCACTGCGCGCATACCGCGAGGGTTGACGGACCGCTGCCCCACTGGGCTGACGACCGCACCTCCCGCTGCCCGGCAGCATGTGCATGCACTCGCCGGAAGGCGGCCGAGTGAACAACTCATCGGCCCGGGGCGGCCGTCGGCGGCAGCTCGTGAGCCGGCCGGCCGTACGTGCCGCCCAGCCTTGCCGGATCGAGTGAACTGCCGTACCGCAACCCAGAGACGGAAGGAACCGATCCATGGATCTGCGCAAGCGCATGACGACGCTCGCAGTCACCACCACCCTCGCAGGACTCGCCACCCTGGGCCTGACCGTTCCCGCTCAGGCGGCCGACGCCGGTCCCGTCGCCGACGTGTCCTCGGAGTGGGTCGCCGTGCCCACGAGCGACGCCGACGGGACCGTGAGCGCCGGCGCCGCCACGCCGTTCGCTCAGACCGTCGGGACGCCGAACCTCCCCAAGGGCTGCGCGTCGCCCGACCTGTGGAAGCCGTACCCGCGCAAGATCGGCCGGGACTGGTACGTGGAGGCCGGCGGCCGGCTCTACGACTGCGGCCTCACCCACCTGTCGCTGGAGCTGCAGAAGAACGGCCACCAGGTCGACAAGAAGACCGCCACGCGCAAGGGTGACATCAACCCCAGGTACAAGTGCCGCAACTTCAGCAGGAACAACTACACGATCGTGGCCACCTGGACGAAGCCGAAGCCGCAGTACCCCGGATTCGAGATCATCCAGAAGTGGGTCAGCCGGAGCCCGGAGCGTCTGAACTGCGGCTGACGAAAGCGCCGGACGCGCGGGGGGGGGGCTGGGGGGTCTCTGTGTGGGGTGGGTCAGCGGCGACGACCGACTCTCTCACCGCCGCGCGCCAGCCCCTCGGGG
>NZ_JBHWGD010000123.1:2147-6191 GCF_042733235.1 Kitasatospora sp. NPDC059722 | reverse complement strand
CTCCACCGGGTCGTACGGGGGGCTGACCAACGCGCCGGACCCCCGGCGCAAACGAGTCCGGCGGTGGTGGCCCCAGGGACCGGTCCGAACGTCGAACGCGCCCAGGCCGAGCTGCGCGTCCTGCTCGTCCCGGACTCCGAGACTCCGTACCGCGGGCGGGCCTATCCCGGGAGGGCGCGCCGCGGGGTGATCAGGCCGCTCTCGTAGGCGAGGACGACGGCCTGGGCGCGGCTGGAGATGCCCACCTTGGTCATGATGCGGTTGAGGTGGGTCTTCACCGTGCCGACGGTCACCGCCAGTTCGTCGGCGATCTCGGAGTTGCCGAGGCCCGCGCCGACGAGTTGCAGCACGTCGAGTTCGCGCGCGGTGAGCGGATCCAACTCCGTTGGCGCGTCGGCTTCCTGGCCGATCCGGTGGGCGTACGCCTCGATCAGGCGGCAGGTGACGCTGGGGGCGAAGAGCATGTCGCCGCCGGCGACGACCTCGATCGCGGTGAGCAGCCGCTCCGGCGGGGTCTCCTTGAGCAGGAAGCCGCTGGCGCCGACCCGCAGGGCCCCGTAGACGTACTCGTCGAGGTCGAACGTGGTCAGGACGAGGACTCTGGGCAACGGATCCGCGGCCTGCGCGAGGATCCGTTCGGTGGCGGTGATGCCGTCGACGTCCGGCATCCGGATGTCCATCAGGACCACGTCGGGCCGTAATCGGGCCGCGAGCGCGATGGCCTGTTCCCCGTCGGCGGCCTGTCCGCACACGTCGAGGCCGGGCGCCGCGTGGATCAGGGCGGCCAGCCCGGCCCGCACGAGGATCTGGTCGTCCACCACGAGCACGGTGGTCATGCGCCGGTTCTCCCCTACCCGCGATCGGGGCCGCCCCCCGCGGACCCGGCGCCCGGTCCCGGCAGGGTGAACACCACCTCGAACCCCCCGTCGGGCAGCGAGCCCGCACGCAACATACCACCGTGGGCCTCGACCCGTTCGCGCATGCCGATGAGCCCGTGACCGCCGCTGACGCCGGGCGGGACGGGCGCGCCGCCGCGGGCCGTCGGGCCGCCGTCGCGGACGCCGACCGACAGCCGGCCGGGCCGGTAGTCCAGGGACAGTCGCACGTCGGCCGGGCCGGCGTGCTTCAGCACGTTGGTGAGCGCCTCCTGCACGACCCGGTAGGCGCCGAGGTCCGGGCCGGGTGCGAGCGGGTACGGCTCGCCGGCCACCGTCAGCTCGACGGTCAGCCCGGCCGCCTCGACCCGCTCGATCAGCGCCGGCAACCGGGCCAGCCCCGGCGCGGGCTCCTCCGGCCGCCCGCTCCCGCCGTCCGGTTCCTCGGGCGGCACCCGCAGGACGTGGAGGAGTCCGCGCATCTCCTCCAGGGCCTCCCGGCTGCTGCCCGCGATCGTGTCGAGGGCCGAGCGTGCCGTGGTGGGATCGCTCTCGAACACGTAGCCCGCCAGACCGGCCTGCACCGCGACGACCGAGATGTGATGGGCAATCACATCGTGCAGCTCGCGGGCGATCCGCAGCCGTTCCTCGGTCAGCGCGTGCCGCATCCTGGCGGCCTGCTCGTGCTGCAACCGCAAGGTCAGTGCGGCGAGTTGGAGGTTCCGCTCGCCCAGGATCCGCAGCGTCAGGCCGAACGCCCAGGCCGTCCCGACCCCGAGCACCACCTGGGCGAGCGCCACGTCCGGGGAGACCACCTTCGTGGCCATCGCGCTGCACAGCCAGACGGGCGCCGCGAAACAGGCGCCGGCCACCGAGGTACGGGTCGGACGCCGGGCGGCGAGGGTGAAGACGGCGAACAGCGGCGCCCAGATGTTGGCCGACGGCTGGTACCCGCCGACGGTGTAGGCCAGAAGCGCCGCGCACGAGACCAGCAGGACACCCACCGGGGCGAGGCGGCGGACGGCCAGCGGCAGGTTGACCACCAGGCAGAGGGCGGCGGCGGTCCGGTCGAACGGCGGCCAGCCCGGCGGGTGGTACTGGTAGGCGAACGACAGCGTGGCGGCGGCCAGGATCAGGGCCAGCAGCGCGTCGATGACGCACCGGTGCGTCTCGGTCAGCCACGCCGGCCGCCCCGGAGGCCCCGGAAGCGCCTTGACCGGGGACAGGGGCACGTCTGTCTGCATCCGGGCAGCCTAACGACACTGCCATGGGCGGGGGTTGACGGCATGGGCTCGGCCCGGAGGCGGAGTCCCAAGGTGCGGGCTGGAGCACACGCTCCTGCAGGGCGAAGACGTGATCGTCGGCCGGGGCCGCCGTCGGGGGTGGGGCGGTTACCAGGGCAGCGGGCCTTCGGCGTCGGTGTAGGTGCCGGTGGGGCCGTCCGGGGTGAGGCCGGCCATGCGGACGATGATCTCGGCACCCTGTTCGACGGTCTGGATGCCGGTGTTGCCGTTGAGGTCCGTCTTGGTGAAGCCGGGCTCGACGGCGTTGATGCGCATGTGCGGGAACGCCTTGGCGTACTGCACGGTGATCATGTTGACGGCGGCCTTGGAAGCCGGGTAGGCGACGCCGGGGTACGCGTAGGTGGGGGTGCCGGCGGTGGTGACGCGGGTGAGCGAGGCCAGGCCGCTGCTGAGGTTCACGATGACGGGGGCGGCGGAGCGCTGCAGCAGCGGGAGGAACGCATGGGTGACGCGTACCGTGCCGAAGACGTTGGTCTCGAACGTGCTCCGCATCAGGTCTGCGGTGACGTCCGGCGCACCGATGATGCCGTTGTCCTCGGCCCGCTCCTCCACGCCGGCGTTGTTGACCAGCACGTCCAGGCCGCCGTCGGCCTCGACGGTCCTCGCCGCCGCGGCGACCGAGGCGTCGTCGGTGATGTCGATGACGACCGGCCGCGCGCCCAACCGCTCGGCGGCGCGACGCCCGCGCTCGGGGTCCCGGCTGCCGATGTACACGGTGTGGCCTGCGGCGATGAGTCGACGGGCGGTCTCGAAGCCGAGCCCCTTGTTCGCTCCGGTGATCAGTGTCGTGGTCATGCCTCCACGATGCTGCGCGGCGATGCCGTCAGCCAGGCGTCCGGTCTTCCTGGGACTGCCGGTACCAGGCACCCGTGGGCGGGACGGTGCACAGTGGTGGCATGGCGACCACGGAGTTCGGGCGGACGGTGCGGCGCTGGCGTGACCGGGTCCCGCCGGAGGCGGCCGGCCTGCCGACGGGCGGCCATCGGCGCGCGGCCGGACTGCGCCGGGAGGAGCTGGCGCTGCTGGCCGGGATCTCGGTCGACTATGTCACCCGCCTCGAACAGGGCCGGGCGGCCAACCCGTCGGAGCAGGTCGTCGAGGCGCTGGGGCGGGCGCTGCGACTGAACGCGGAGGAACGTGAGCATCTGTTCCGGGTCGCCGGGCTGGTAGCACCGGGACGCGGCACGGTGCCCGCCTACATCACGGCGAGCGTGCAACGGATGCTGGACCGGCTGACCGGCACACCCGTCGCGGTCTACGACGCGGCGTGGACGCTGCTGCTGGCCAATCCGCTCTACACCGCGCTGATGGGTGAACGGCACGGCAAGGAGCACAACGGGGCGTGGCGGAACTTCCTCGGCTCGGGCAGCCGGGTCCGCCACACGCCGGAATCCCGGCAGGCGTTGGAGACCGCGGTCGTCTCCGACCTGCGGGCGGCGGCGAGCCGCTACCCGGCGGATCTGCGGCTGCGGCGTCTGATCGCCGATCTGCGCGGCAACAGCGAGCGGTTCGCCGAGCTGTGGGACTCCGGCGCGGTGGGACACCAGGAGGCCTCGCGCAAGACCATCGACCACCCGCAGGTGGGATCGCTGACGCTGGACTGCGACGTGCTCAGCGTCGCGGGCAGCGATCTGCGGATCATGGTCTACACGGCCGAACCCGGCACCGAGGACGCCGAACGGCTGGCGCTGCTGGCGGTGATCGGCACGCAGGCACTCGTGAAGGTCGCCGGCGAGGGCGTCGGGTGAAACCTGACACCGGCGCCGGGCCCGACCGCCGTGGCATCGGCGCTCAGCACCGCCGGCTTGCCCGCCCCGGCACCAAGAGCACCGGGGTCCGGCACGCGCAGGCCGGGCGCGGGCTCC
>NZ_JBHWGD010000123.1:0-2137 GCF_042733235.1 Kitasatospora sp. NPDC059722 | reverse complement strand
GGCCCCCCCCCCCCACACGCCCCCGGGGGGCCCGCCCCGGCCGGGCGGGGGGGGGCCCCCCCCCCCCCCCGGGCGGGGGCGGGCGCGTCGTCCGGACGGTGCTCGGCGTACGCGACCGGGTACCCCCCGTCCGTACCGCCGGCCCCCGGCTACTGCTCGACGCGGACCTTGTCGGCCTGCATGCCCTTCTGGCCCTGAACGGCTTCGAAGGAGACCTTCTGGCCCTCCATCAAGGACTTGAAGCCCTGTCCTTCGATGGCCCTGAAGTGCACGAAGAGGTCCGGACCGGACTCAGGGCTGATGAAGCCGTAGCCCTTCTCCTCGTTGAACCACTTCACGGTGCCGTTCTGACGCTCGGCCATGTCTTCTCCTTGTCGCACGCGGATCGCCTTGCCCCGCGATCCTCTCACGCAGAGCGCGTCCGCAAACACGAACCGTAGTTGGGCCATCCGGGTCGCGCCGTGACGGCACCGGGCTCGGCAGTAGCATGCCCGGTCATGACGGATGATCAGCGGGAAGTGGAACTGGCGGGCGGGGGCGTCAACCGGGTCTTCCGGGCGGGGGCCACCGTTCGGCGCCCGTCGGGGCCGTGGACGGCGACGGTGCACGCCCTCCTCGATCACGTCCACCGGCGCGGCTTCGCCGGTGCTCCGCGCGCCCACGGACTGGACCCCCAGGGGCGCGAGGTCCTCGACTTCATCCCGGGCGACGTCGGGCACCGGCCACTGACCGATGACGCCCTCGTCGCCGTCGGCGCCCTGCTGCGCGAATTCCACGACGCCACCGCGGACTTCACCCCGCCACCGGACGCCACCTGGTTCCTGCCCGCGCGGGAACCGGCCGAGGTGGTCTGCCACGGCGCCTACCTGACCGCCGCGCTCCGACCGTAGGCGACCGGCGTTGACCGAACGTCTACGCGCGAGTGATCGAGTACGGGGCACCAACCCCTTCGAGGTCCTGGAGGACCACCATGATCACGCGTGTACTGGTCGGCATGGCCGCGGCCGCCCTGGTCGCCCTGGGCACCGGCGCGGCGACGTCGGCAACCGCTTCCGGCGGGTCCCCGTCCAACTGGCACTGGGTCAACGGCGTCGGCCACGACACCCACGTGACCGCGGGCGGCTGGCTCGACAAGCCGCGCGAGCACGACATGTAGGCCATCGGGCCCGCCCCACCGGCTCCCTGTCACCGGTGGGGCGCTTTCTGGTCACCGCTCCCGCACGAATCGCCGAAACCCACCGGCCAGAGGGGGGGCATTCCGGCGTCCCCTCCGATCGGCGGAGCAGTCCCAGGCAGCACACAGACGATGTCAAACCGTTACCAAGAGGCCTCCCGAGTGTCCGTTTTGCCCGTTGCGCCGGTGCTGTAATGGCCATGCCTCCTTCAAGGATTGGCAAAGTCAGCACGCCAAGAATGCACATCCCCGACGTCTCGACGGCAATTCCCCGCACTCCTGGAAACCCGCGAACGAAGGCGATCGCGATAGAACGCACAGGAGTTCAGGAATGATGGCTACGAGAATTTCCGCTCTCGGCCGGTGGTCCGCCACCGCCGTGGCCGCCGCCGTCGTGGCGGGGACGGCCGCCGGGTGTTCCGGCGTCGTCGACCGCGGACTCGCCGGCCCCGCCCCGTCGGCGGCCGAGACCACCAGTCCCGCCCCGTCCGCGGCCGAGACCACCAGCCCCACCACGACCGCCGCCGCCGACCCCACGAACCCCGCGACCTGGCGCCTGCCGATGGAGGCCCACCTGCCGACCGACGAGGAGTCCCGGCGGTTCGGCCGGGCGATGGCCACCCTCGTCGGCGACTGCATGCGCAAGGCCGGCCACGCCTACTCGGCGCCGCCGGAACTGCCGAGGCTCGGCCCCAAGACCCTCACCGACTGGCGCTACGGCATCCACGACGCCGCCCTGTCGGCCGAGCGCGGCTACCACCCGGACGCGGCGGAGCAGGCCGCCTACGACGCGGCGATCGCGAAGGGCCTCGCGGCCGGCACCACGGGCGCCGCCGCCGAGGCGGAGCAGGCGTGCGGCGTGCAGAGCAAGCAGCGTCTGGGCGGCGGCGTCCCGACCAGGGGGGGGGGAGCCCAGACGCACCGGCAACTAGCGTTAAATCGCTCCCAGCGCGGGGCCGAGGG
>NZ_JBHWGD010000122.1:0-16329 GCF_042733235.1 Kitasatospora sp. NPDC059722 | reverse complement strand
GTCCTGGTCGATCTGGACGACGACCCGGCCTCGGCGGCGGCGCGGCGTTCCTACCCGGCTGTCACGCCGGGCCGGCCAGGGCGGGGATCAGCCGGACGGCTTCGGGGGCGTGGGCGTTGTGGCGCTCGGCCCAGGTGGTCAGGGCGCTCTGGCAGGCGTGGTCGAGGTGCCGGAGTCCGGTGAGGTCCAGTTCGACGACGCGATCGGCGGGCAGGGCCTCCAGGGCGTCCAGGAGCTTGGGCAGCCGGAGGAACGTGGCGTTGCCGGTCAGGCGGACCCGGACGACGCCGTCGGGCCGCTCGTCCGTCTCCACGTGCAGGCGGGACGTCTCCCAGGCGCTCTTGAGGATCGACAGGCCCAGGCCGATCAGCACGCCTTCGAACATGTTGACCGTGACGATGGCGACGGCTGTGGCGGCGAGGACGAGTGCCTCCGGGCGGTGCTCGCGCCACAGCGGTCCGAGCTGCTTGAACGGCAGCAGCTTGAACCCGGCGTGGACGAGCACACCGGCGAGGGCCGCGACGGGGATGACGGCGAGGGCCGCCGGGAGCAGCGCGGCGAAGAGCAGCAGCCACACGCCGTGCAGCACGCGGGACGCCTTGGTCCGGGCGCCGGCCTGGACGTTGGTCGCGCTGCGGACGATGACCGCGGTCATCGGCAGGGCGCCGAGGGCGCCGCAGAGCGCGTTGCCCGCTCCTTGGGCCATGAGCTCCTTGTCGTAGTCGGTGCGCGGCCCGTCGTGGATCCGGTCGACGGCGGCCGCGCTGAAGAGGCTCTCGGCGGAGGCGACGAGCGTGAAGGCCACGATCGTGACGATCAGGGCGGGGGTGAACTGGCCGAGCACGCCGGCGTCGGGCGGCTGGATGGCGTCCAGGAGGCCCTTGACCTCGACCTTCTTCACCGGGCCGTCGAGCAGCCAGGCGGTGCCGGTGGCGAGCAGGACGGCCACGAGCGCGCCCGGGACGACCCGTACCCTGGCCGGCAGCCGTTGCCACAGGACGATCACGGCGATGGTGCCCGCGCCGATCGCGAAGGACTGGCGGGCGGCGGGTGAGGAGACGAGCTGGGACAGAAGGCCGGGCAGGCCGAGGAGCTTGTCGACGCCGCTCGCGGGGGCGGGCCTGTCGGCCATCGCGTAGAGCTGGCCGGCGATGATGACCAGGCCGATGCCGGCCAGCATGCCCTCGACCACGGCGACGGAGATCGCACGGAACCACCGGCCCCAGCGCAATGCGCCGAGCAGCAGCTGGAGCAGGCCGGTCGCGGCGACGACGACGCCGAGCGCGGGCAGGCCGAACCGCTGCACGGTCTCGGCGACCAGGACGGTCAACCCGGCCGCCGGGCCGCTGACCTGGAGACTGCTGCCGGGCAGCATGCCGGTGACCAGGCCGCCGACGATGCCGGTGATCAGGCCGAGTTCGGCGGGCACGCCCGAGGCGACGGCGACGCCCACGCACAGCGGCAGGGCGACGAGGAACACGACGAGCGAAGCGGTGACGTCGTACTTGAGAGTGGGAAAGCGCATGGGAGCCCTCATCCGTGGAGGTTCGTCGGTGGTGGGCCGCGGCGTCACAGCGGCAGGAAGGCGTCGGTGCCGGGGCGGTGGGTGAGGACCGCGCCGGTGTGCACCTCGTAGAACCAGCCGTGCAGCGCGAGGCGGCCCGCGTCGGCGCGGCGGGCGACGCTCGGATGGGTGCGCAGCCTCGCCAGCTGGTCCAGGACGTGGCGCTGCACGGGGCCGGCGAGGTCCTGGTCCGGCTCCTGGCCGGGTGTCAGTTCGGCGCCCTCGGCGAGCCAGTCCCGCACCGCGGGCACGCCGGTGAGGTCGTCGCCGCGCACGACGGCGCCCACGGCGCCGCAGTGGGAGTGGCCGCACACCACGATGTCCGCGACGCCCAGGACCTCGACCGCGTACTCGATGGTCGCGGCCTCGGCCGACGGCACGCGCGGCCGGTACGGCGGGACGATGTTGCCGGCGGTCCGCATCTCGAAGAGGTCGCCGGGGCGGGCGCCGGTGACGGCGGAGGGGATGATGCGGGAGTCGGAGCAGGTGATGAACAGGGCCTGCGGGTGCTGGCCGGCCGCGAGCCGCTCGAAGTCGTCGGCGGTCTGTGCGGCGCGGCGGTGGAAGGTGCGGGCGTGGTCGATGAATGCTTGCATGTCGGTGCCTCGGGCCCTTCGGAAGTCTTGTGGGGATGGAGACTTCGGGACCGTGCCCGCTCGGTGCGGAGGCAGGTTGCAGCGCGACGGTGATGGCAGGGGCAGCACTGCCGTGGACCGTCGCGAACCGCCGTGACGCGCGGTGGCGTGGACGTGTGGGTGTCCGTGCCACCGGTGAGCGTGCGGGCGCGGTCGGCGCCGATCAGCAGCGGAACACCTGGAGGACCGCCGCTCTGGGCTGTCTGCGGGCCCAGTACGGCGCGTCGGGGCCACCGGCCGGCGACGCGGTCCCGGGGGAGGGCGCTTCGTCGGCGAGGACGGAGGTCAACTCGGCTCGGCGCTCGGGGACTTCGACGTTCCGGGGCCGGGTCCAGCAGAGGCCGGGCAGGTTCTTGGGGGCCGGCGCGTCCTCGGCGAGTTTCGCCTGCGCGACGACCCGTGGGCAGCCGTCCTCCCGGAGGAGCGCGGCCGTGGACTGGGAGAGCATCAGTACGCCGAGCACGGCCAGGAGGGCCACGGCGACGGCACCGGCGACCCTCCCGACCAGAGACATTACTGATTCCTTCCGCACCCTTGGCTTTTTCTTGAACTCCTGTCGAGGATGACGAGCGTGAAAGGGAGTCAGTTCCGATAGGCCGGTGAACAATGCGTGAATCAGTATTGCCGGATGAGTGAGAACGGGGCGCGGCCGGGGTGGTATTCGGCATGGCCCATCACGAATTCCTCACCCTTTTCTGATCGGAATCCGATAGTCCGGGTATTCGCAATTGCCGCCCTGTCGGACGGGGAGTCGGGGCCGGCGTCACCTCATGGACGACCGCGCCGAGGGCCGTCGCCCGTGCGCGCCTCTTCATCACTCGTTCGCCGTGCTCGCTCATGCCGCCGCGTCGAGGTCGGAGGCGAGCAGGTCGGCGAGCTCCTTGAGCGCGTCCTGGGCGCCGTCGCCGGCCGCGACGAGCTCCAGGGTCTCGCCGCAGCCGGCGGCCAGGGCGAGGACGGACAGCAGGCTGCGGGCGTCGACCGGCGGCTGGCCCGGGCGGCCGACCGTGACCTTGACCGCCTGGCGGGCCGCGGCCTGGACGAGCAGGGACGCCGGGCGGGCGTGCAGGCCGCTCCGGGAGCCGACGGTGACCTGGATCGAGTGCATGGGAGTCCTTGGAGGAGGTGGAGGAGACGGATGAGGTGAAGGAAGTGACCGCCGACCCGGGTGGGAACCGGGTCGGCAGGGGAGTGGGGCACGGTGGTCCGCGCACGGGGTGAAGCGCGGGCCACCGTGTTCGCGCCGGGTCTTCGCGGTACGGGGGCAGTGGCGGAGACCGGGCGGTCGGTGGTTTCACGCCCGTTAGCGTGTTGTTTCGTTTGGTTCTACGCCCGGACATCGAGGGATGTCAACACATTCGGGCAATCGGGGTTCGCGGGCCCAGGGCTGGCGCGATCGCTTGCTTTTTCGGCCGGAGCGCGTATGGTCGGGCCTCATCAGGCGTAAACGGACATGAAACGGACTCGATCCCACATGTATGCACCCGAGCGGCAGCAACAGATCCTTCGCCTCACACAGGAGCAGGGCAGGGTGGACGTGCCGACGCTGGCCGAGGACTTCGGCGTCACGCAGGAGACCATCCGGCGTGACCTGAGCGCCATGGACCGGGCCGGACTGCTGCACCGGGTGCACGGCGGCGCCCTGCCCGCCGGCGCACTGCACCTGGAACCCGGCCTGGCCGAACGGGACTCCACCGCCGCCGCCGAGAAGGAGCGCATCGCCAAGGCGGCCCTGGCCCTCCTGCCCGCGGAGGGCAGCGTGATCCTGGACGCGGGGACGACCGTCTCCCGGCTGGCCGGCCTGCTGCCCGCCGACTGCGCCCTCACCGTCGTCACCAACGCCCTCCCCGTCGCCGCCAGGCTCGCCGACCACCCGGCGCTCGCCCTCCACCTGGTCGGCGGGCGGCTGCGCCACCGCACCCAGGCCGCCGTCGACGCCTGGGCGCTGCGCGACCTGGCCGACGTCCACGCGGACGTCGCGGTCGTCGCCACCAACGGCTTCTCCCCGGAGGGAGGGCTGTCCACCCCGGACCTCGCCGAGGCGGCCGTCAAACGCGCCATGCTCACCGGCGCCCGCCGCGTGGTGCTGGTCGCCGACTCCTCCAAGTACGGCGTCCGCCACTTCGCCCGGTTCGGCTCGCTGGACCAGGTCGACGTGCTCGTCACGGACACTGGACTGACCGACGAGCAGACCGCACAGATCGAGAACCTCGGACCGGAAGTCATCCGCGCATGATCGTCACCATCACCCCGAACCCCAGCCTCGACCGCACCTACGAGCTGGGAACGCTCATCCCGGGCGAGGTCAACCGGGCCGCGCACGACCGGCTCGACCCCGGCGGCAAGGGCGTCAACGTCTCCCGCGCGCTCACGGCCGCCGGCCACCGCACCACCGCCGTCCTGCCGCTGGGCGGCCCCTCCGGACACCTGCTCGCCGACCTGCTGCGCCGCCAGGGCATCGACGTCGCGGCGGTCGCGATCTCGGGCGACACCCGCATCAACGTCTCGATCGCCGAGGACGGCGGCAGCGTCACGAAGGTCAACGCGGTGGGCCCCGAGCTCAGCGCCGCCGAGTCGGCCGCGCTGCTGGCACTGGTCCGCGAGGACCACCTGGGGAACGATGTCGACTGGCTGGCCTGCTGCGGCAGCCTGCCTCGCGGACTGGCACCGGAGTGGTACGCGGAACTGGTCGCCCAGGTGCACTCGGGGGGCGCCCGGATCGCCCTGGACACCTCCGGCCCCGCGCTGCTCGCCGCGCTGTCGGCCCGTCCCGACGTGGTCAAGCCCAACCGCGAGGAACTCGCGGAGGCCGTGGGCCGCCCGGTCGCCACCGTCGGCGACGCCGTCGACGCGGCCGGGGAACTGCGCAAGCGCGGCGCCCAGCAGGTCCTCGCCAGCCTCGGTGCGGACGGGATGCTGCTGATCGCCGACGAGGGCAGCTGGTACGGCAGCGCACCGGTCGCCGCCGTCCGCAGCGACGTGGGAGCGGGCGACGCCTCGCTCGCGGGCTTCCTCGGAGCCGGTGGCACCGGCCCCGGGGCACTCGCGGCTGCCCTGGCGCACGGGGCCGCCGCCGTACAACTGCCGGGGAGCGTCATGCCGACCCCGGCCGATCTGGACCCGGCCGCGGTGGTCGTGACGGCGGACATCCCGCTCGAACGGCCGCTCCGCGGTTGAGCCCGCGGTTGAGTCCGCGGTTGAGTCCGCGGTTGAGAACGGCCTCTGCCTTGAGGCACCACGCCCGACCGTGTGGGACGGAACGGCGACCATTCCCGGGGGCAAGGGAACACTGTCAGGCACCAGTCGAAGGACCGACACGATGAGCGACACCAGCGGACTGATCACACCCGCACTCGTTGATCTCCACCTCGCCCCCCAGGACAAGAGCGAAGCCCTCCGCGCCCTCGCCCAGCGGCTGGTCGCCGAGGGCCGGGTCACCGATCTCGACGGCTTCCTCGCCGACGTCGCCGCCCGCGAGGCCCAGGCCCCGACCGGGATGGGCGACGGGATCGGCATTCCGCACTGCAGATCGCCCCACGTCACGCGGCCGAGCGTGGCCTTCGGCCGGAGCGCCAGGGGAGTGGACTTCGACGCCCCGGACGGGCGGCCCGCCGACCTGATCTTCATGATCGCGGCACCGGCGGGCGCGGACGACGCCCACCTGCGGATCCTCGCCGCGCTGGCCGGCCGGCTGATGGATCCCGCGTTCACCGGCGCCCTGCGCGATGCCGAGAGCCCGGGCGCCGTCGCCGCCCTGGTCAACGGCGAGGAGCCGCCGGTCGCTGCTGCTCCGGAGCCCGCCGCCGTCGCGGAGTCGCCCGATCCGGAGACGCCCGCTCCTGAGACGGCCGCTCCGGAAGCGGCCGACGCCGACGCCGGGCTTCGGCTGGTCGCGGTGACCTCGTGCCCGACCGGCATCGCCCACACCTACATGGCCGCCAAGGCGCTCGAACTGGCCGCCGCCCGGGCGGGTGTGCGGATCCAGGTCGAGACCCAGGGGTCCGCCGGGACGACGCCGCTGGCTCCCGAGGTGATCGCGGCGGCCGACGCGGTGATCTTCGCCCATGACGTCGAGGTCCGCGACCGCGCCCGCTTCGCCGGCAAGCCGACCGTGGACGTGGGCGTGAAGGCCGCCGTCAACCGGGCCGACGACCTGATCGCCCAGGCCGCCGGGCTGGTCGCCGAGACCGGCAGCGGCGCCCGTGCCGCCGCCGCCCCGGTCGCCGCACCGAGCGCGCCGAGCGCACTGAGTGGGACGACTGGCGAACACTGGGCCCAGCGGCTGCGCAAGTACCTGATGACGGGCGTCAGTTACATGATCCCGTTCGTCGCGGCCGGCGGCCTGCTGATCGCCCTCGCCTTCGCGATCGGCGGGTACCGGATCGCCTCCGCCCCGTCCGTGCTGGGCCATTTCGACTGGACCTCCTCGCACAGCTGGGCAGCGATGCTGTTCCAGACCGGCAAGACGTCCTTCGGCTTCCTGGTCCCGGTCCTCTCCGGATACATCGCCTGGGCGATCGCGGACCGGGCGGCGCTGGCCGCCGGCATCGCCGGTGGTGCCGTCTCGGTGGCGGTCGGCGCCGGCTTCCTCGGCGGCATCGTGTCCGGCCTGGCCGCGGGCTTCCTGGTGCTGTGGATGATCCGGTGGAACGTGCCGCGGGCGATCCGGGGCATCATGCCGGTGGTGGTGATCCCGCTCCTGTCGGTGGCGGCGGTCGGCTTCCTGATGTTCGTGGTGGTGGGCTCGCCGATCGCCTCGGCGATGAGCGGCCTGACCGACTGGCTGAACGGCCTCTCCGGCTCCAACGCGATCCTCCTCGGCGTGCTGCTCGGCGCGATGATGGCCTTCGACATGGGCGGCCCGCTCAACAAGGTCGCCTACACCTTCGCGGCCGGTGCGCTCACCGCCGCGGGAACCACCCCGGACGCCGGCAGCCTGAAGGTGATGGCCGCCGTGATGGCCGCGGGCATGACCCCGCCGCTGGGCATGGCGCTGGCGACCGTCGTCCGGCGCCGGCTGTTCACCCCCGAGGAGCGCGAGAACGGCAAGGCGGCCTGGGTGCTCGGAGCGTCGTTCATCACCGAAGGCGCCATCCCCTTCGCGGCGGCCGATCCGCTGCGGGTCATCCCGGCGAACATGGTGGGCAGCATGACCGCCGGCGGCCTGGTGATGGCCTTCGGTTCCACCCTGCGGGCCCCGCACGGCGGAATCTGGGTGCTCCCGCTGATCGGCAGCCCCTTCCTGTACCTGGTCGCGGTCGTGGCCGGCACGGTGGTCACCACGGGAGTGGTCGTCGTGCTCAAGGGGATGCGCAGGCCCGCCGTCCCGGCGGCCCCGGACGCCGTGCGGTCGGGCGCCGAGCAGGAGCTGGTCGGCGCCTGACCGGACGGCCCGCGAGGTGCGTCCGGGGTGATCCGGCAGTCGGCAGCGGAACATATCGTTGTGGCGATCACCATCGGAGCACACACACGGGGGCACACATGACCGTTCACCGGCCAGGACTGCCGGAGGACCTTCCGCCGGCCGAGGAACTGTGGGCGCGCTGGGCGCTTCTCGCCGCCCTTGAGGCGACCACCGAGTACGAGGAGCGCCCGCCGCGTCACCGGACGGGCCGGTGGATCGATGACGACGGCCTCCACTGGGACGACTGCGGCTGCACGTGGTGGGTCATGTCGAAGGAGGGCGAGGGCCGGTTCGTGCTCTACGGCGAGGACGAGGCGAGCCGCGTCAAGTGGCACGAGCCGGCGATCGACGTGCTGGCGGGCGGCCCGGACTGGCTGCCCTACGAGGAGCTGCGGGACCGGCTCGAAGGCCACGAGATCGGCTGCGTCTACTGGTACGAGAACGGCGCCTGGGCCCGGGCGCCGTACCCGGACGACCTCGGCGACGACGGCCTGGACTGCGGCATGAGCTGCTTCATCGAACGCGGCGAGGTCCTGGGCGAGCTGACGGACAACCTGGACGACACGGTCGACGGGCCGAGCGCGGACAGCCTCCTGGCCGACGCGGAAGCGTACCGACTGGATCCGCGCAGGCTGCTGGAACGGCTGGCCGAGACCAACCAGTACGACGATCCATTGGACCAGCCGGCCATCGTCCGGGCGCTGGTCCGCGCAGGTCTGACGGGGGAGTTCGCGGCGCCCGTCACGTCCTGACGGGCAGGACGGCGGCGGCTGTCACGCCCTGACGGGCGGTGCGGGGTGCGGCCGGCCAGGCCGGTCGGCGTCGGCCGATCGGCGTCCGGCGGGCCGCACCCGGCGGGGGTTACAGGGTGCGGGTGAGGCGATCGGTCAGCAGGCGGGTGAAGCGGGCCGGGTCGGGCAGGTCGCCGCCTTCCGCCAGCAGGGCACTGCCGTGGACGAGTTCGGCGAGGTCGGCGAGTGCCGGGTCGTCCGCGTTCGTCTCGTGTGCCCCGCGCAGGGCGGTGATGAGCGGGTGGGTGGGGTTGAGTTCGAGGATCCGCTTGACGGCGGGGAGTTCCTGGCCCATCGCCCGGTACATCTTCTCCAGGGTGGGGGTCAGGTCCTGGGCGTCGCCGACCAGGCACGCCGCGGAGGTGGTCAGGCGGGTGGAGAGGCGGACCTGCTTGACGTGCTCGGCCAGGGTGGTTTGGAGCCAGCCGAGGAGGGCGGCGAAGTCCTGTTCGCGCCGGGCCTTCTCGGTCTTCGCCTCGTCGCTGCCGTCGCCGTCGGAGTCGTCGTCGAGGTCGACCTGGCCCTTGGCGATCGACTGGAAGCGGTGGCCGTCGAAGGAGGGGATCTGGTCGGTCCAGATCTCGTCGATGGGGTCGGTGAGGATCAGGACCTCGTAGCCCTTGGCGGTGAAGGCCTCCATGTGCGGGGAGTTCTCCACCATCGCCCGGTTCTCGCCGGTCAGGTAGTAGATGGTGTCCTGGCCGTCCTTCATCCGCGCGACGTACTCGCGCAGCGCGGTCGGCTCCTGCGGATCGTTGGTCGAGGCGACGCTGACCAGCTCCAGCAGGGCGTCGGTGTTGTCGCGGTCCTCGATCAGGCCTTCCTTGAGGACGCGGCCGAACTGGTCCCACAGCTTGAGGTAGGCCCCGGTGTCGGTGGCCCGCGTGCTCTTGAGGGCGCCGAGGACCTTCTTGACCAGGCGCCGGCGCACGGCGGTGATCTGGCGGTCGTGCTGCAGGATCTCGCGGGAGACATTGAGGGAGAGGTCGTGGGCGTCGACGACGCCCTTGACGAACCGCAGGTAGTTCGGCATCAGCGCGTCGCAGTCGTCCATGATGAACACGCGCTTGACGTACAGCTGCACACCCCGCTTGGTGTCGCGGGAGAACAGGTCGAACGGGGCGTGGGCGGGGATGAACAGCAGCGCCTCGTACTCGAAGGTGCCCTCGGCGCGCATGTGGATCGTCTCGGCCGGGTCCTGCCAGTCGTGGCTGATCTGCTGGTAGAACTCGTTGTACTCGGCCTCGGTCACCTCGCTGCGCGGGCGGGCCCACAGCGCCTTCATCGAGTTCAGCGTCTCCGGCTCGCCCGGGCGCTCGGTCCCGTCCTGGTCCCCGGCGGAGGTCTCGGCGGCCATGCGGATGGGCCAGCGGATGAAGTCCGAGTACTGCTTGACGATCTGGCGGACCTTCCACGCGGCCAGGTAGTCGCCCAGCCCGTCCTCGCCGTCCGCCGGCTTGAGGTGCAGCGTGACCGACGTGCCCACCGGCAGGTCGCCGGCCTCCGCGATCGTGTAGGTCCCCTCGCCGTCGGACTCCCACACGGTGCCCTGCTCGGAGCCGGCCCGGCGCGTCCGCAGGGTGACCTTGTCGGCGACCATGAACGCCGAGTAGAAGCCGACCCCGAACTGGCCGATCAGGCTCTGTGCGGCGGCCGCGTCCTTGGTCTCCTTGATCTTCGCCAGCAGGCTCGCGGTGCCGGACTTGGCGATGGTGCCGATCAGGTCGACGACGTCGTCGCGGGTCATGCCGATGCCGTTGTCCCGCACCGTCAGGGTGCGGGCGTCCCGGTCGATGTCCAGCGTGATGTGCAGGTCGGAGGTGTCGGCGTCGAGGCCGGTGTCGGTGAGGGACTCCAGGCGGAGCTTGTCGAGGGCGTCGGAGGCGTTGGAGATCAGCTCGCGCAGGAAGATGTCCTTGTTCGAGTAGATCGAGTGGATCACCAGCTGCAGCAACTGGCGGGTCTCCGCCTGGAACTCCAGCGTCTGGGTCGGGCTGGCCACGGGGGGCGTCTCCTTCGAGAAGTGGAAATGGGTTCGGAACGGTGGGGAAGGCAGGGGCGGCCCGCACGCCGAGAGCCGTCGGAGCATCAACTCGTGCTCCCCGCCGGAGTGGTGCTCCTGCGGGCCGGCGGGTCACGGCGTGGGGGTCACGGCCCGGCCGGTGGTCTGTGGCGCTGCCGGCCGCTGGCGGCGCGCAACTGGTCTGTACGGGCGGTGAGTTGATCGAGCCGGTCGGCGATCTTCGGGTGGCTCGCTCCCAGGAGGGGGCGGGCTGCGGCGAGCGGGGCGAGCAGGCGGACGGGGTCGTCGTGGCCGAGTGCCTCCAGGAGGCGTTCCACGGCGGGGGCCGCCTGGGGGGCGAGGTCGTCCAGGGCGCCGATCTGACCCGCGAGGCGGCGCAGGTCGGCGGCGTTCTCGCGCGCCCAGCCGGTCACCGCGCGGTCGGCCGCGCGCTGGTCGCGGGTGGCCCGGACGCGCTGCTCGCCGGTGCTGCCCGCCCGGGTGCCCGCCTCGGCGTCGGGACGCAGGCGCAGGTAGCGCCGCTCGGCGGCCTGGCGGCTCCGGACCCCCATGGGCTCGGCGAGGTCGGCCCAGGTCGCGCCGGCGCCGCGGGCGGTCTCGATCAGGCCGGTCTCCCAGCCGGCGAGCTCTTCGCGCAGGTGGCGCAGCAGAAGCAGCGCGGACAGGGCCTCCCGCGGGTCGTCCTGGCCCGCGTCGTCCGGGGGTGCGTGGCGGGCGGTGCGGGCGGCGGCGTCCATCATGCCCAGCGCGGCGGCGGCGGCGAGGAACGAGGCCGGGCTCACCCCGGCCGCGCCGGTGTTCTGCGTGTTCAGTGCCGTCGCCCTTTCGCTGACCAGAGGACTGTCATCGCATGGATGACAGGCTACGCGAACGCCGTCGCGTGACACCAGTAGCCTTGACCGGCGACAACGACATCCGTGACGACTCCGAACTCGGTAAGGAGCACCCCGTGCCACTCGTTTCCGTGGTGATGCCGGTACACAATTCGGCCGCCACTCTCGGCGCGTCGGTACGTTCCGTGCTTGCGCAGACGCACGCCGACGTCGAGCTGCTGATCACCGACGACGCGTCCACCGACGACTCCATGGACCTGCTGCAGGACTTGGCCCGCCGCGACGAGCGCGTGCGCCCGCAGGCGGCACCCGAGCAGGGCGGCGCGGCCAGGGCCCGCAACCTCGCCATGGCGCGGGCGCGGGGGGAGTACGTGGCGCTGCTGGACAGCGACGACATGTGGCTCCCGGAGAAGCTGGAGCGGCAGCTCGCGTTCGCCGCCGAGGGCGATGCCCCACTGACGTTCACCTCGTACTACAAGGTCGCTGGCGACTTCACGGGCGAGGCCTGCGACTTCACGCCGAACGGGCGGGTGGTGGAGGCGCGGGAGCGCGTGACGTACCGGGACATGCTGGTGCAGGACCACATCGGGGCCCTGACCGCCATGTACGACCGGACGGTGCTGGGCACGAGGCTGATGCCGGACATGCCGAAGCGGCAGGACTACGCGCTGTGGCTGGCGATCATGCGGGACGGGCACCCCGCCCGGGGCCTGCGGGAACCGCTGGCGGTCTACCGGGCCGGCCGGGCGGGGTCGCTGTCCTCGAACAAGCTGGCGCTGGTCGAGCACAACTGGGCGCTGTACCGCGACCACGAGCGGCTGTCGGTCCTCCGGTCGGTCGGGGCGCTGGCCGGGGCGACGTGGCACTCCGTGCGGAAGTCCCGGATCTAGCGCCGCGGCCCGGGCACGTCCGGCAGGTACGGCTGCGCCTCCCGGGGACCGGCGGCAGGTACAGGCGGCTGTCCGTGAAGGTGAGGTGGGCGGCGCCGGGGACGGTGAGCCGGTGGCTCGTCGCGGAGTCGGCGGCCGGCGATGTCCACGGCCGACCACGTCGGTGCCTGGCCGTGAAGCCCAGCCGGGCGATGGATCTTTAGGCCGGAAAGTCGCTATCCGAAACCGGTGTTCGAACCGTAGGAATGGCTTCACGGCCCGACCGGCCGCCCCCGAACAGAAGGAGCCATCACCCATGATCCGCCTCCGCACCACCTGTATGGCCATCGCCGGCACCGCGGCGATGTTCGCCCTGACCGCGGCGCCCGCCCAGGCCGCCCCGGGCGACGTCACGACCACGTGCGGAAGCACTCTCACCCCGGCCGGCTACGTCGATGTGAGTTGGGGTTACAGCAGCAGTTGCGGTACGCAGAGCTTCAGCCCGAACATCAAGCAGATAAAGCAGCTCACCGGACTGCCCGTCGGCACCGTGGTCCAGGCCTGCTCCACCACCTACCCGCCCGCGGGCTGGGTCCAGACCGGCTCGTACTACACCAGCAGCTGCGTCGCCTGGTCGAACCCGAGCTTCAACAACAACGCCTGGCAGCTGAAGCGCGTCTCCTGATCCGGCGACTCCGGCTGCATCCCGGCCCCTGCCCCTGACCGGCCTCGAGGAGGAGGCGCTCGGCCGCGCCGGGTGGCGGGACACCGCCGAGCGGGTGCTGCTCCTGATTGTCGGGAGACACGGCGGCCCTTGCTGCGTTGGGCCCGCGCGATGTCGGTCGGCTGTCAGCGGGGAGGGTGTCCTGTCGGTGGGATGTGAGTGGCCTCCGGGACCGTTGGGAAGCGGGCGTGGCCGGCTGTGAAGGCGCGGCCACGCTCTCCTCCAGATCCCTTTCGAGCTTCCGGGAGCGCGCCATGTCCTCCGTACCTCACGTCCCGCACTGGGACGTCCACCGCCTGCCTCGCGCCGAGGGAAAGTGCTTCCTCGTCACCGGCGGCAACGCGGGCATCGGGTACTTCGTCGCCGAGCAGCTGGCCGGCACCGGGGCCACGGTCGTCCTCGGCAGCCGGGACCGTGCCAAGGCCGAAGCCGCGATCGGCTCCATCGGCTCGCGCGTGCCCGGCGCCGATGTGAAGTACGTGCCCCTGGACCTGGCCGACCTCGCCTCGCTCAAGGCGTCCGTGGACGCGCTCGGGCTGGATCGCCTCGACGCGGTCGTCCACAACGCCGGTGTGGCGCTCGACCATCCGCCGCGCCGTGAAACGGCGGACGGACACGAGCTGATGTTCGCGACCAACCACCTGGGGCACTTCGCGCTGACCCACCACCTGGCCCCGCTGCTCACGGCGACACCGGGGAGCCGGGTCGTCACCACCGGCAGCTTCGCCGCCAAGTCCGAACGCCTGGACCTCGACGACCTCCAGAGCGCGCACGACTACCGGCCCAAGCGCGCCTATGCACGCTCCAAGCTGGCCCAGATGCTCTTCGCCCTCGAACTCGACCGCCGCCTGCGCGCCGCCGACAGCACGACGGTGAGCGTGCTCGTCCACCCCGGTGGCGCGCTCGACTCCCTCACCCCCTCCCGCCCGCCGGTCCACGTCCGCACGACAGGCGAGCGGCTGAGCCGGCTGCCGCTCGGCCTCGTCGTCCAGGGCAAGGACGCCGCCGCATGGCCCGCCGTCCGGGCCGTACTCGACCCGGCCGTGCGGGGCGGCCGGATGCTGAGTCCCCGGGCGTTCGGACTGCGCGGTACGCCCAGGACCGAACCCCTCTGAAACCACTTGGCCGACACGGTGACCGCGGCACGCCTCTGGACGGCCAGCCGCGACCTGACCGGCACCGACCCGACCTTCAGCACGGCGGACACCGCCGTCCTCTCCAGGGATCCGGGTGGGCCGACGGGCGCTCGGGAGCGCCTCCCGGGCGAGGTGAACTGGTCCCGCTGAGGGCTCGGGGTCGGCGGGCCCGCACACCTCGCCGCCCACTCCCGTCCGCGCGCCCTGCTCGGCCCCCCGCGGTGGGGCCGACCGTGCCTCCCACGTGTGCAACTCGTTGACCGGGCATGCGAACGATCACAGCAGCCGCACACACCCGGCGCGCTCTGCTCGCCACGGGGGCCGGGGCGGCCACCGGCCTCGCGCTGACCGCCACCGGGCAGGCGCGGGCGGCGCGACCGTTCGATGGGCGGCCGGGACGGCGGGTCGCCGTGCTCGGCGGCGGGGTCGCCGGTCTGAGCGCGGCGCAGGAACTGGCCGAACGCGGTTACCGGGTGACGGTCTACGAACGCAACACGGTACTGGGCGGCAAGGCCCGCAGCATGGACGTGCCCGGCACCGCCAGGGGCGGCCGGCGCCCGCTGCCCGGCGAACACGGATTCCGCTTCTTCCCCGGCTTCTACCGCAACCTGCCCGACACCCTGCGCCGGATCCCGGTGCCCGGCGGGCCGCTCGGCCGCACCGTCCACGACAACCTGGTGAACGCCACCGAGGAGCTGTTCCCCCGAGCCGGAGGACGCCCGGCGCTGCGGCTGCCGTTCCGCACCGTGACCACGCTCCCGGTGCTCGGCGAACTGCTGCCCGACGCACTGCTCCAGACGCTGACGGGGCTGCTGGACACCGCCCTGCACCTGCCGGCCACCGAGGTGGCGTACTTCGCCAACCGGCTGCTGGTCCACTTCACCAGCTGCGAACTGCGCCGCTACGAGCAGTGGGAGCGCGTGCCGTGGTGGCGGTTCATCCGGGCCGGCGAGATGTCCTACGACTACCAACGGCTGCTCGGCGTCGGCATCACCCGCAACGTCGTCGCGACCAGGGCCGAGGAGGCCAGCACCCGCTCCGTCGCCCGGATCCTCCAGGCGTTCGTCTACAACATCCTGGGCCAGGGCAACGACGGCGAGCCGGACCGCGTCCTCAACGCCCCGACCGGCGAGGCCTGGATCGGCCCCTGGGAGGTCCACCTGCGCTCCCTCGGCGTCCGGTTCGAACTCGGCGCCGAGGTAGAGGAGTTGATGTACCGGGACGGCCGGATCGCCGGCGTTCGGCTGCGGGACGCGAACACCCCCGTACTCGCCGACCACTACCTCAGCGCGATGCCGGTCGAACACGCCCGCGCCACGTGGGGCCCCGGGCTGCGCGCCGCCGACCCGCAACTCGCCCGCTGCGACCGGCTCCGCACCGACTGGATGGTCGGCGTCCAGTTCTACCTGCGCCGCCGCACCCCGATCGTGCACGGCCACGTCGACCTGGTCGACTCGCCCTGGGCCGTCACCTGCATCGGCCAGGCCCAGTTCTGGCCCGACCGGGACTTCCGCCGCGACTACGGCGACGGTCAGGTGGCCGACTGCCTCTCGGCGATCGTCTCGCAGTGGGACACCCCGGGGATCGTCTACGGCAAGCCCGCGCTCAAGTGCTCCCGCGAGGAGGTGGTGCGCGAGACCTGGGCGCAGCTCAAGGACTCCCTCAACAGCGGCGGCCGGCGCGTCCTGGACGACGCGGACCTGGTCACCTGGTTCATCGACCCGGCCGTCACCGGCCTCGGCGGCCCGGAGCCGGCCAACCGCGAGCAGCTGCTCATCCACCCGGCGGGCACGGTGTACAACCGTCCGTCCGCCGCGACCGCCGTCCCCAACCTCTTCCTGGCCGGCGACTACGTCGCCACCGACATCGACCTGGCCACCATGGAGGGCGCCAACGAATCCGCCCGCCGGGCCGTCAACGCCCTGCTCGACGCCGACGGTTCACCGGCCCCGCGCTGCCAGGTGTGGCCGCTGTACCGGCCGCCGGAACTGGCCGCCCTCCAGCAACAGGACGAGACCCGCTACCGCCGGGGCCTGCCGAACGCCCTCGACCTGGGCTGACGGCCGGCTGCCGGGCGTCCGAGGGCCGAGGCCGGTGGAGGGAAGCGGCGGGGGAGCGGTCCGGCCACGTCGAGCCGTAATTCCCCAGGGTTCTGTGCCGCCGGACGGCGGCTCGCGCAGGCGGGAACCAGTGCGGTCAGTCTGATCGTTCCATCCCTGATCTTGCAGGGTATCCCCGGCTTCAGCCGGGGAGGGATGCATCCTTGGCCCGGAGCCGCGAAGCGGCGGAGAACGCTGCGTTGTCGGTGGGGTGCACTAGCTTGACCACATCGACCGAAAGGGGGTGGGCT